>NZ_JBZFUM010000010.1:0-71968 GCF_058314535.1 Streptococcus sp. ELY_125
GTGATGATGTTTAGCGGTATAATGTAAGTGGTTCATTTGGATAACTCCTGTTCGTTTGATCACTAACAGCATAATCCAAATGGACTTTTTTGTGAACTAAAAAATAAACTAGCACCACGGGTATATATAATATTTCTATCAATTAGATGGGAGTTCTAAGATATGAAGAAATTAAAAGGTTGTTTAAGTGTTATTGTATTGCTGCTGATAATCGGTGCGATTGGTAGTACATTTGGGAAAGATGATGAGAGTAGTGCGAACACTAGCAGTGATTCTAAGGTACAAAAAGAAGTTACCGATACGATTAAAACTACTAAAAAGAAAGCCAGTCAGAAAAAGGCTCGCAAGACATACGGAGTTGGTGACGTTGTCAAAGTTGGCAATGTAGAGTATACGGTTAATTCAGTATCACAAGCAACTAGCGTAGGCTCTGAATATTTTGGAGAGACTGCCCAAGGTGTTTATCTATTGGTAAATATTACTGTGAAAAATAATGGTAAAGAGTCTTTAAGTGTTTCAGATGATTTCTTTAAAATTTATAAGGGAGATACTGAATATAAATCTGATTCTGAGGCTTCTTTGTATGCTAATGATAATACTGGGTTTTTCTTGGAAGAAATTAACCCAGGAAATTCTGTAACAAGTACAGTAGCCATTGATGTCCCCCAAGATGTTGCAAATGCTAAAGGCCTTCAATTACAAGTCCAAACAGGTGTGTGTGTGGGGAACTGAAAAAGAAAGAATTAATATTCAATAATTTTTAAGGCCTAGTAAGGGCTATTATGAGTATGTGTTAAATTAAAAGGTTTGGTTGTGCTCCGAGCCTTTTAATATTATTTGAAATAGAAACGCTAGATTGTTGTTGATTGGACACGCCTATGCTTTTAGTAGTGCTTTAAATAATCACAAAAAAGAGAACCAATTGATTCTCTCCTGCATCTAATTATTGGCTATCAACTATTAATTAGCAAGAAGAACTATAGCTGCTAATTCAATAGTTATCACAAATGACACTTTATGCTTTACGACTCTAAATTGGCTAGACAATATGCTAAATGACAGACTTTAAAAGTCTTTAATATGTGACCTTTTAAAGAAGGCATATTTCACAAATACCCATCAGAATCATTTAGGTACAGCCAATAATTAATATAACTGCCTTTTTCTAGTATTAAAGATACATAGCAAAGTAAAGGTCAACCTTTTCATGGGCATCATAAAAGTTAGAACCAGCGATTCAAGTAGCTTATAATCTAGTTATTTAAACTTTATTATACCTAATTTATATAAGATAATAGATGCTACAATTGCAACTAAAACACCAATAATAAAATACTTCATATTAATAACTCCATCATCAGTCCCAACAGGTAGACAAATATGTGGCTGCACCAGCAGCTGCAGTTAAGCATTCCTGCTTATATGACCTCCTTCTGAAAAAGAGCGATAAAGTCTGTATCTACAGCTTTAAAGTTATTAGGAACCATGTTGCTGTGTTCATAAATTTCTCCTATTTCTAATTAATATCTCTTATTAATATGTAGTTATTAAAGAGAGATGATTTAAGTTTTTAGAGGTTCTCTTTATTTGTTGCAGAAAAAAAGATAGTAAATTATTACTAAGGCAGAAGCAGATATATTTACAAAAAAAAGCAGTTATTTTAGCTATTTTTGTACTAAACTTTTTTGAAAATTTACTAGCAGTATTAATAGAAAAAAGCCAAAAAAGAGCAATTATTAGTTCTTTCATTTAAAAGTTACCTCTTTTTAGTTAATCCGTCTCATTAAAATAACTTATCTCCTTGTTTTAAAGTTATCCAAAGGATAAAAATAATCACATATTTCATAACTAATTAGTCAAACAATCTTCTGCTCTATAACTTAAAACTGAGAGCCATATTTCCTTCAAACGATCCAGCTCCTAACGCCTCTGAATCATTATAAAAAGGCCCCCGACACCATGATGGAGGCGGGGAAATCTAAGTATGGACTACTTTTTTCTAAAAAGTTGAAAAAACTTATTGAGTAAATGATTATTATACTTAAAACCGCTAATGCCAGTAAGATAAACACAAATTTTCCAAAATGTTTATTTGGCAAACAGCAACAAGGCTAATAAAACGATTAAATAGATCAGGAAATTTTCTTTTTAAAAATTTTTCATAACAATAATTAAAGCTGTGAACCAGCAATACCACAGGTAGTTCCTACTACCATTCCTTCACCAACACCGCCAAGAACAGCACCTACAACACTTCCAGCTCCTTTTTCTACAGCTGTACCGGCGATTAAATCTTTACCCGCACCGTCAATTACTCCGCCAACAAATCCTCCAGCAAAGCCAATCTTCACAACAAGTTATTTTGGTTTTTTCCGATTTATCAATTGTATAATTATTATGACAACTAGTGCTGTAATAGCTCCCGTAATGCAATATTTCATATTAACCTCAACAATTCAGTAAATAGTTCACTCCTCCACCAATTCCGCCGGCAACTGCACCAATAAATCCATTTGCAACACCACAAGCAAATGCACCTGTTACAGTCCCTACACCAGGACAAACGGCAGTTCCCCCCATTGCTCCTACCATCGCTCCTTCAGCGGCACCGGTGGCTGCTCCGGCAAGTCCACCATTACCTACGGCATCGTTGAAGCCTTTCCAACTAAAGTTCCCACCTTCAACGTTAACCAAGTAGTTGCTACCTGCTACTTCAAAATTATCAAATGCCATTAAATTTAAAGTTAATGTGTCCATAAAAATTCCCCTTCTTTAAAAATTACGTGGCTATTTTAACGCTTAAAATTTACTTATGCAAGAGAAATCAGGGCGACTTTGTAATATTTAGCATAAATGGTAATAAACCGAAAAACAAAGACAATTTTTCTGATAACTATCATAAAAAGTAAATCAGTGGTTTGAGCAGTGAGTTGATTAAGGCTAGCTAGTTTTCAGACATCAAGAATTGGTTCTACAATTTCTGTAGTCAGTAACCCTACTATGAAAATGATTGAGGTTTTGAGTCCTTATACCTCAAGGCTCTGTCTATCTTTGATTTTTCTTAGATATTGAAATTGAGTTGGGCACTACAGTTTATAAGATGACTGGTATATACCATTTACAAAATGATACAAAAACATTATAATGAAGAAAGGAAATCTCGTTGAAAGAGGGGAATAATAGATGGCAACCTACATTAAGGCCGATCGTTTTTATTATGCTCATGAGACTAAGCCAGCTGGCTATCTTGAAATCCTTGATGGCCGCTTTGGTCAGTGGGTTGAGAATGTACCAAGTGCTGCTCAAATCTTAGATTACACAGGTTATCAGATTGCATCGGGACTAATCGATACCCATATCCACGGTTACGCCGGTCATGATGTGATGGATAATTCCAGAGAGGGACTTCTTACGATCAGTCAGCACTTGCCAGAAGCTGGGGTGACTTCTTTTTTACCGACGACTTTGACGGCTAGCAGTCAGCAGCTGGAGGATATCTGCGCGACTATCGCTGATGTATCGGGATCTGAGATAGGTGCCAAGATTCAAGGGATCTACTTCGAGGGCCCCTATTTCACAGAGAAATATAAGGGAGCGCAAAATCCTTCCTACATGAGAAATCCGAGCTTTGAGGAGCTGGAGCGCTGGCAAAAGGCTGCAAAGGGTCTGCTGTGCAAAATCGGTTTAGCACCTGAGCGTGAAGGAACGGTTGAATTTATCCGCAAAGCCACAGCTTCCGGAGTCATTGTCGCGCTGGGGCACTCTGATGCTACTTATCAGGATGCCAAGCGGGCCGTCCAAGCAGGTGCTAGTGTCTGGGTGCATGCCTATAATGGCATGAATGGTCTCAACCATCGTGAACCTGGTATGGTGGGTGCTGTTTATAATCTTGATAATACCTATGCTGAGCTCATCTGCGATGGCTATCATGTGTCGCCAGTGGCTTGTCAGATTCTTTTCAGGCAAAAAGGTATTGATCATGTGGCTATGATCACCGATTGCATGTCAGCTGGAGGTCAGCCAGATGGTGATTATATGCTGGGTGAGCTGCCTGTGATCGTTAAGGATAATACTGCCCGTCTCAAGGATGGCGGTAACCTAGCCGGTTCCATCCTCAAACTAAAAGATGGCCTTAAAAATGTCGTTGACTGGGGGATTGCTACAGCTGAGGAGGCTGTCCATATGGCCACTTACGTTCCGGCCAAATCTGTCGGTCTTGAAGACAAGTGTGGCCAGCTGAAAGCAGATCTCCCAGCAGATTTTATCGTTTTAGATGCTGACTTGGAACTTAAGGCTACTTATATTAATGGTCAACAGGTATGGGGAAACTAGTTGAGTCGCTATTTGGTCTCGTTTGAGTACTTTAGTATCAGCCGTAGTGCTTCAAACAGTTGGTGCTAGAATTTTGCACCAGCTGTTTTCTTTTGTTAAACTATTAATGGTTTAAGGCAAAAGGCTAGTCTTGCCCAACAGGATTTAATATGGGGAAATTTCAGTATTTTCTGATATACAGCAGTTTTTGGCGATAAACCTTTCTTACTAGAATAAC
This sequence comes from Streptococcus sp. ELY_125, assembly GCF_058314535.1. Taxonomy (NCBI): domain Bacteria; kingdom Bacillati; phylum Bacillota; class Bacilli; order Lactobacillales; family Streptococcaceae; genus Streptococcus; species Streptococcus sp. ELY_125. The sequence goes on from NZ_JBZFUM010000010.1 coordinate 4,550, forward strand.
TTTTAGGAGGAATAGATGATGGAATTTATGAAAACACGCGCGGCTGTAGCTTGGGCCCCCAATGAGCCCTTAAAGATCGAAGAGGTCGACCTTATGATGCCCAAGGCGCATGAAGTCTTGGTTCGTATAACAGCAACAGGGGTTTGCCATACGGATGCTTATACACTTTCAGGTCAGGATAGTGAAGGGGTCTTTCCCTGTATCTTAGGGCATGAAGGTGCAGGTATTGTCGAGGCAGTCGGTGAAGGCGTTACTGAGTTTCAGGTCGGTGACCATGTCATTCCGCTTTATACAGCTGAGTGCGGTAAGTGTGAGTTTTGTTTATCCGGCAAGACTAACCTTTGTTCATCTGTCCGTGAGACCCAAGGCCGCGGTCTCATGCCAGATGAGACTGTTCGTTTCTACAAAGATGGTCAGCCTATCTACCATTATATGGGAACCTCTACCTTTGCGGAGCATACGGTGGTTGCTGATGTGTCCTTGGTTAAGGTCCGTGACGATGCTCCTCTTGAGGAAGTCTGCCTGCTTGGTTGCGGCGTGACGACTGGTATGGGGGCTGTGCTCAATACAGCCAAGGTTGAAGAAGGTTCAACTGTAGCTATCTTTGGTTTGGGCGGTATCGGACTTGCCGCGATTATCGGAGCTCGTATGGCCAAGGCTGGCCGTATCATTGCGATTGATACCAATCCTGATAAGTTTGAAAAAGCTAAGGAGCTTGGGGCGACTGACTTTGTCAATCCAAACGATTATGACCGTCCAATCCAAGAGGTTATCGTCGAGATGACCAACGGTGGCGTGGATTATTCCTTTGAATGTATCGGAAATGTCGAGGTCATGCGTTCTGCCTTGGAAGCTTGCCATAAAGGTTGGGGAGAAAGTATCATCATCGGGGTTGCCCCAGCAGGTGCTGAGATTCATACGCGCCCATTCCAGTTAGTGACAGGCCGTGTTTGGCGTGGGTCAGCCTTTGGCGGTGTCAAAGGGAAATCAGATCTTCCGGGTATCGTTGACCAGTACATGGATGGTGAATTCGCCCTTGATGATTTCATCACTCATACTATGCCGCTTGAAGATATCAACAAGGCCTTCGACCTTATGCATGAGGGCAAATCAATACGAACAGTAGTTCATTACTAAGATACCACTGACTTACTCGAACTAAGAGCTAAAGCTCTTATTCTCCTACGAGAATTTCTATGGAAATTCTCTATGTCACTGACTAATCCTAAACTTTCAGTATTATTGACTGAAAGTTTAGGATGGCGCCAAGCCGTTACGCGACTAGAATCTTATTTAAATCCCGAGCTTTAGCCTGTGTTCAGTTAGTCAAAATACAGCAGAGGCCAATAACTCTTAACTAGTGTCTCAATGAAAGACAAGAGGGGCTGGGACAAAAGTCCTTCCTCCTTTAACTATTTAAGATATAGCAGTTTGACGCAGTGGTTGATTAGAGCTAACACTTGCATGAACTTTGTTCATATTATTTCCAACCTCAAAAGGTCTCCCAGACCGCAGAGGTGGGATTGAAATACTCCGGTGGAGGATTTCAATCTGAGCCTAACAATAGGAGAGCAAGGAAAATCAAAATCGTGATTTTACCACGATTTACTGATTTTTGTCCCACTTTCTCTGGTTATCAAATATTTACTTAAACCTATGAAAAATCTAGAATTAATTTCAAGCAACCGCTCTTTTGGCGGTCAACACCAGCGCTATAGGCATTTGTCAACCAGCACTAAGACCCGGATGACTTTTGCCATCTATCTGCCGCCTCAGGTAGAAGCGGGAAAGAAAGTGCCGGTAGTGTATTTTCTGTCAGGTTTAACCTGCACTGATGAAAATTTCTCAACCAAGGCTGGTGCCCAGCAATGGGCTGCTAAGTATGGCCTAGCTCTGGTCATGCCAGATACTTCACCGCGCGGTGAAGGTGTAGCAGATGCAGAGAGTTATGATCTGGGGCAAGGAGCAGGCTTTTATGTCAATGCCACTCAGGAACCTTGGGTTAAACATTACCAGATGTATGATTACATTGTCGAAGAGTTGCCTGAGTTGATCGAGGCCAATTTCCCAGTTACTGACCAGCGTTCGATTTTTGGGCACAGTATGGGTGGGCACGGTGCCCTCCAGATTGGTCTTAAGAATCCTGAGCGCTACGCAGCTATCTCGGCCTTTGCGCCTATCGTTAATCCTCTGGAGACCCCTTGGGGGCAGAAGGCCTTCACCGCCTATCTCGGTGAGGATAAAAAAGCTTGGGAAGTCTATGACAGCACCCAGCTGCTGGCTCAGGTGGATCCTGATAAGTGCTTGCCGATTTTAATTGATCAGGGACTGGCGGATGGCTTTTATCCCGAGCAGCTCCAGCCCGAGCGCTTTGAAGCGGTGGCTAAGGAGCGTCAGCTTCCTGTCACTCTCAATCTGCACGAAGGCTATGATCACAGTTATTATTTTATTGCTAGTTTTGTCCAAGAACATCTAGCTTTTCATGCCGAACATTTGGGGTTAGGGGAAGACTAGCTTTTAAGTCATGAGAGATTTTAGAACAATCGGGTGGTAATTTTTAGAGAGCAGTTTGAGCTGCTCTTTTTTTGTCCAAGACAAGAAAATTTCATTTCTTGAAGTTAGGAAGTTAGGGAAATTGCAATATCCGAGGTCTTGACGAATATCTTTGATAAACTTGTTAGTTGCTTAGAGCTTAATGTTTGAGAAGTCTAGTTCAAGTGCATTTGTGATGTATGGTATGGTTTATATTTATATTTTTTAAAGGTCTTAAAAACAGATAGTAAGAGAACGAATAATTATGAGTAACTAAGAAGCTAGTAGACCTGCTCACATTATTTGAGACTATAGTAATCTTTTTGCTGTTGAATCTAGTAAAAAATGGTTAAACAGAGGAAATCAATTCCTGTGGATCTACGGATTTAGCTTGGTAATAATCGACTGTAACTCTATCTAACACTGAACGAATTGAAGGTAATTTCTTGCTTTTTTATTTACAATCTTTTAATTATTATCAGTATTCGATAAATAACTTATAAATTCAGAAATAGGAAAAGATTTATTAGAAAAGACGGACACACTTCGAGTGAAAGTGTGTTCAAGTTCTTTCATAGAAAGATTTAAAGCGCTATTTTCTACCTTTGTTAAAGCTAATGATTTTGGAAGTATTGTTAAAAAATCAGAATTAGCAACAAATGCTATCGTTGACTCGCTATAGTCTATTTCAAATATAGTTGGCAATTTCATACCTAATTGCTTATAAGAATGGACAAAGTGCTGATGTATGGGACAATACTTTGGGTACATTATTAGTTCGTATTTTTGAAGCTCATCTGTAGATAATGTGTTTTCATAAGAATTAATCTTGCTATTTTTATTAGAAAAAACAGCAACGCAGGGCTCTTTAAATAGTAATACCTCTTCATAATCTCGAATAAGTTGTTCTCTTAGTAGCGAATCCATGATGATGACATCTAAGTTACCATCATTAAAAGGCTCAACCAATTCAGAAATTTTGTTAGTAAGTACTGTACGATTCACTTTGGATAACGAGTCGACAAAGAATTTAGGAAATTTAGATGAAGCAACACTATCCAAAGAACCTATATTTAAATCATTAAAAGTCTTGACTGTCCCTAAATTATGCAAAGATGAAAATTCTTTTAAAATCTTCTTTGCTTTTTGATATAAAATTTCTCCTTCGGGTGTCAAAGTGACCCCTTTCGAGGAACGTATCAGAAGCTGTGCATTTGAAAAGTCTTCCAGCTGTTTAATTTTTTTACTAATTGCTGGCTGTGAAAGGAGTAAGCTCTCACTACTTTTATTGATACTTTTACTTTCTGCTACAACTGTAAAAACAGTCAATAAGTCTAAATTTATTGAATCAAACATAGTGATATTATACTCTAAATTTATTTAGAAAAATGTTACTATTTCAAGTCACATTTTTAATTATATATTGTTTTTACTAATTTCTTTCTGTCTATATGCCATTTAGTTATAAGGGTATAACAAAATGAGTATTCCATTTTGGAAAGTAGCATGTTAAACTCTGTCATAAGAACGTGAGGAGGCTAGAGCAATGAATAGCAGGTTTATATTAAGTAATAAGATAATTGAGCTAGGTAAAGAGAATGTTTCGTCTTTCCATGCTCTACCGATTTCAAGTTATAGCAAAAATATTGCTCAGGGCATTATAAAAGAAAAATTAGATGCTCTTTTAGGTGAAACATATTTACAAGATGAGGTTACCTATAATTGGATAGATAATCCAGTGTTTCCATCTAGTAGTTTAAGAATATCTGAGGAGCTTACAGCAGACACATTTAAAGCAAAAAGGAGTTTATATATTACCTCAGGGACCTCTTCAGCTAATCAAATTTCACTATTTGCAACCGTACAAAGAGGAGATAAGGTGTTAGTTGATAGGACATGTCACCAATCAATCCACTTTGTTTTATCCTTATTGGGAGCGGAAGTACATTATATGGAATTGAATAGTGAGTTTGAAAAGCTTAATAGACGGTTCACGAATTATAGAGAAGCTATAAGTCAATATAGAGATGCTGCCGTAAAAAAGCAACCGTTTAAGATGGTCATTATTAATTCTTGTTCATATGAAGGAATTTGTTGTAAATCAAGTGAACTAATAAAGAAAATGTTGAAAATAAATAGTGATGTTACTTTTTTGATTGATGAGGCTTGGCTGGCATTTTCATTATTCCATGCAGAAACTTCCCACTTATCGCTTCTTAGTAACTTTCCACAATTATCTTGGTCTTTTCCAAAAGCAAATTTTATCATTACTCAATCGGCTCATAAATCTACTATATCATTGAGGCAAGGGTCATACATACATCTAGTAGGGACGAGACAGTTTATTAAAAGAATTGAAGAGAGTAAGTATAAATATCATACTACATCGCCAGATTTTTTGATTTTGGCTTCACTAGAGCTTGCTAGGGAAGATATGGTTTTAAATGGTAGGAGTTCTATTGATAACTCCATAAAATTAAAAAAATATTTTTGTGAAAAGATAAGAAATTTAAATCTGTTTTGTCCTTATGACTTTGATGATGTGGACTACCACTACGATCCTTTGAAACAAATTGTTCTTTTTGAGAAGAAAATTTCTCCAGAAGAACTTAAAGAAAAATTTAAGGTGGGGGGGGTATACATTAGTCTAATTTGTGAGAGCTACTTTTTAGTTAATTTCCATATTGGAATATGTCAGAAAGATGTAGATAAACTGGTTAGCGTATTACAAAAAATTGATACCTCTTTATACCCGACAGGGCAAAATTCTAAAGTATCAGACGAGTTTATTATTCCATATCCGCCTGGAGTTCCTATAGCCGTTCCTGGCGAAGCTATAACTACTGGTCTAAAACAAAGGATAGAAGAATATAGACACTCAGGAAGTAGAGTGGTGCGAGTAAAGAAAGAGGTAAAATAATATGTTAGCATTAGAAAATTTAATTCAAATTAAGAATAGGAATCCAGATAAATTAATTTTAATTTCTGATGAAAAATCGTTTAGTTGGAAAGAATATACCAATTTAGTCATCAATAATTTAATAAATCCGACTTTGAAGTCAATATTGGATAAAACCAATAGGGCAATCATAATTTCTGAAAATACTTGGAAAGTATTTTCAATTTATTCTTGCCTTTCAACACTAAAAATACCGTATTCAGGGATTGATTATTCTATGGAAGACGATAAAAAGATTGCAGCAATAAACAAATCAGGAGCAAATACAGTCTTTTATTCCAAGGATCAAAAACCACCTCAAAATTTAATAGATTCGTTGGGGAATGTTTCGTTTATTTCTCTCGATATTCTTCATGATAATATTGAGGAATCTAATCTATTGGATTTTAATATTAAAAAGCATAGTGATTCAATCGTTAGTTTTGGATTTACTTCTGGAACAACAGGATTACCTAAATGCATATATCGGGATTATTCATTTGCTACAGAAAGAATGAAGGAACTTACTAAATTATATAACTTCAATACCTCTGATGTGTTTTTAGTAACAATGCCGTTTTATCATGTATCTGTCAATGGTTGGGTCAAGCTAACACTAAATAATGGAGGAAGTGTGGTATTAGGGGATTTCAATAACCCAATTGATTTATCATCGAAAATAAAACAATATGGTATTACAACAATGTTAATAACTCCATCAGTTTTAAAATCATTAAATTTTGTACTTGATCAGCAAGGATTTATAAATTCAACAGTACGCTTTATCATGGTAGGGGGAAAAAATTTCCCTCCAGAATTAAAAGAAGAGACTCAAAATTTATTTGGGCCAGTTTTACATGAATATTATGGAAGTTCTGAAACAGGTATTAATGTTTTAGCAAACTCATCAGATATGATGTTACATCCTAGTAGTTCAGGTCGTGTGATGAAAGGGAGCGATGTAATCATTGTTGACAGTGATAATCGTAAGGTTCCAAATAATCACATTGGTAGGGTTGCTATATACAGCTATCAAAATGCAACAGGATATATAAATCAATCATTGGAAAAATTTAATTTCAAACAAAAAGAATATATTTTGACATCCGACTATGGTTACATGAATGATGAAGGGTATATCTTTATTGTTCAGAGGGTCTTAAGTCATGAAAATAATGAAATTATTAATGTATTTCAAATTGAAAACCGACTAAGATTAATCAAAGGTATAGATGATGTAGCAATCGTACAGAAAAATAATCTACTACTAGTCAACGTTAAGCTTAAAAAAATATCAGAAATGAAAAGAAGCTTGGTGAATGATTTGGTATGTTGGATCTTAGAGAAGACAAAAATGTCATATGATTTGAAATATACAGATGAAATTCATTACAGTATGTCTGGGAAAGTCAAATATACTGAAGTTATTAATTCTGAAGGAAGGTAAAAATGAAGAAGAATTACTTGATTGGCGTAGTAATGTGTTTAATTGCAGTCCTATCATGGGGTGGAATGTTTCCGATAATGAGTCCAGCACTTAAAATTATGGATCCATTCTATTTTACGTTATTTAGGTATGGTAGTGTTGCAATTATTTTTTCAATATTATTGTTAATTTTTGAAGGTAAGCAAGCGTTTAAGCCTGAGGGAAATTCATTAAAACTATGGTTTTTAGGGACTTTAGCATTTGCGGGATTTAGTTTCTTAGTTTTTCTAGGGCAGAAGATAGCTGGGGCTTCAGGATCGTTAATTGCTTCTGTGATGATGGCAGTTCAACCTTTGCTAGGAGTATTGGTTGCCTGGAGGTTTCGTGGAGTAAAACCTACAGCGGTATCATTTATTTCAATGGTAATTGCTGGAACTGGGGTCTTTATGGTCGTAACGAAAGGAAATCCGGCTAGTTTATTTAGAAGTAGCTCTTCTTTGCTAGCCGCTCTCTTTATTCTGTTGGGAGCTTTGTGCTGGGTAATATACTCTTCAGGTGGAGCAGAATTTCCTACTTGGTCAATTTTGAGGTATTCAACTCTAACTACAATATATGGGATATTCTCAGTCATCATTATTTTAATGATTGCGACTCTATTAGGACTTCTATCAGTCCCAAGTGTTTCGCAAATTACTGGAGTGGGTGGAGCTCTAGCCTATATGATTTCATTTGCAGGAGTAATTGCTGTTTTTACATGGAATATGGGAAATAGGTTGATTGATTCAATTAATGGTATTTTATTTATGAATTTAGTCCCTATAACTTCATTTGTAATCACAATCTTTATGGGGTATAAAATTTCTTTTTTTGAGATGATTGGGTGTATTTTAACAATTTGTGCGTTAGTCGGTAATAACATATACAATAGGTATCAACTCAAATTAAGTAAGGATAATTAAATTTTTTGGAGGAAATAATAATGGCAGTAAAAATAGGTATTAACGGTTTCGGACGTATCGGACGTTTAGCTTTCCGTCGTATTCAAAATGTTGAAGGTGTTGAAGTTGCTCGTATCAATGACCTTACTGACCCAGCAATGCTTGCACACTTGTTGAAATACGATACAACTCAAGGTCGCTTTGACGGTACTGTTGAAGTTAAAGACGGTGGATTCGAAGTTAACGGTCAATTCGTCAAAGTTTCAGCAGAACGTGATCCAGAACAAATTGACTGGGCTAACGATGGTGTTGAAATCGTTCTTGAAGCGACAGGTTTCTTTGCCACTAAGGAAGCTGCTGAAAAACACTTGCACGATGGTGGTGCTAAGAAGGTTGTTATCACTGCTCCTGGTGGATCAGATGTTAAAACAGTTGTATTTAACACTAACCATGATGTTCTTGATGGTTCTGAAACAGTTATCTCAGCTGGTTCATGTACAACAAACTGTCTTGCACCAATGGCAGATGCATTAAATAAAAACTTTGGCATTAAAGCTGGTACTATGACTACAGTTCACGGATATACTGGTGACCAAATGATCCTTGATGGACCACATCGTAAGGGTGATTTCCGTCGTGCTCGTGCCGCTGCAGTAAACATAGTTCCAAACTCAACTGGTGCTGCTAAGGCAATTGGTCTTGTCTTGCCAGAATTAAATGGTAAACTTCAAGGTCATGCTCAACGTGTTCCAGTTCCAACAGGATCATTGACTGAATTAGTTTCAGTTCTTGACAAGACAGTTACTGCTGATGAAGTAAATGCAGCTATGAAGGCAGCGGCCAACGAATCATTTGGTTACAACGAAGATCAAATCGTTTCATCTGATATCATTGGTATGTCATTCGGTTCATTGTTTGATGCAACTCAAACAGAGGTAACTGAAGGTACTGATGGCACTCAATTGGTTAAAACAGTATCATGGTATGACCACGAAATGTCATACACTTCACAGTTGGTTCGTACTCTTGAATACTTTGCAAAAATCGCTAAATAAATTTTATTGAATAGTGAACACAAAAAGAATCAGTTTGAACTGCTCTTTTGTGTTGCTGTTTAATGGTAAGATCATAACATGAAATACTAGTTACCAAAAAAGTGCCTACTTTACAGTGGAGGCAGAAGAAGAAATCAAACAGTGAGATGGCTTTATGTTTCGCCACCTGCCGAGCTAAGATTCGGTCAGCCCAAGGTGGGTAAAACGGTATTATCGGACGATCATTTGAGGGACAATGCTAGTGGCAAAAGTACTTTAACTTATGCGGACTATGCAGAAGCCTTGATAACAGAAGCGCTTTCTTCTAAGCCTCATGTGCGGGAACATATTTCTTTTTTGGAATCTTAGGGAATGAAAAGAGAATGAGATTGGAAATAGGATGAACAGCGTTCATGGGATTAGATAACCTCCAACAGTTTCATATACTGTTGAGGCTATCCCTTGCATGGCAGCTAAACAGTCTAGTGGATTGTTTAAGGGGGCGCCTGAAAGTGGGCGCCCCAAGATAAGGACCACCAGTCTAGTAAAACTAGAGGAAGATGAAAGAGGCAGAGATTTTTTGTACTGACCTCTTTTTCTTGACATATATTATAAGTTAGCTTATAATATAAACACTTATTAACAAGGAGGAGTTTCTATGAAATTTTCTTTTGAGTTGGCTGTCAATGCTAAAAAAGAAGAAGTTTGGGTCTACTATTCTCAAATTGATCAGTGGTTTGTCTGGGAGAGTGATTTGGAACAGATTGCTTTGGACGGTGATTTCACTACAGGACAAAAGGGGCAAATGAAGCTGGAGGGCATGCCTGAACTTGCCTTCACTTTAGCTGAAGTGCGTGAAAATCAGTGTTTTTCTGATGTAACAGCAACGCCTTTTGGCAATGTTCTCTTTAAGCATGAGATATTTGAAGATCCTGCCGGTGGCATCAGCCTGAGACATTCTGTTTCTTTGACAGACGGTGAGATGACAGAGGACGCTTTGGCCTTTTTGAAACAGGTTTTTGACGATGTGCCAGAAAGTGTTGGAAAACTAAAACAAATTTTGGAGGCGGCATGACAAAAGCTTTTCATTCCCAATATGCGGACAACCATCAGGAATCGACAGGTCTTTTATTTGCCCGGGTCTACAATGTTTGGCATGGCAGAGTAAAGAAAGCTCTGCAAGACGTTGATCTGACGCATCCGCAGTTTATTATTCTGACGAGTTTAGGAGCTTTGGAAGCGAAACAAGATTGGATTACCCAGGTTACTCTAGCCGTTTTTTCGGATATGGATGTGATGACGGTCTCTCAAGTTCTCAAGCTCTTGCTGAAAAAAGGCTTGGTTGAACGGCGGGAACATCCGCAGGACAGTCGGGCAAAAGTTGTCTTTCTGACAGATACGGGCAGAGAGTGCATGAATCAGGCTTTGCCTCTCGTTGAGGCGATTGATCAGGATTACTTTGGCCAGCTGGACAATCAGCTGGCGGATTTCAATCAGCTTTTAATAAAACTGGAGAAAAGAGATGGTTAAATTTTGGGTCGGAGTGGTTTCGGAAAACCATGTTAAACGCGGTGTTGACAGCGGTTTTTGCCAGGTCTGTCATGGCAAGGGCGGGCCCTTGAAACGCATGAAAAAAGGAGACTATCTACTCTATTATAGTCCCAAGGTAGCACTTGATTCTGACCAGAAATTGCAGGCCTTCACAGCTGTGGGGAAAATGAAGGATGACAAGGTCTACCAATTTGAAATGACGCCGGACTTTGTTCCTTTCAGGCGCGATGTTGAGTATTACAAGTCTGTCCGTCCCTGCCCGATTGAAGTGGCAAGACAGCACCCAGACTGGAAAATCTATGCCAGTCAGTTGCGCTACGGGCATTTTGAAGTCAGTCGAGATTTCTTTATGTCTATTTTTGAGTATATGAAAGCGAGGTAAGCCTAGACAATCCGTATCTTTTCTGCTACAATGTACCCCAAGAAGGAATGTTGTTTCAATCGTTTCTCTCAGCGAGTTCGGAATGGTGGAAGCCGAATAGAAAAAAGGAATAACTGGCGCTTTCTCTTAGTTGCTCAACTAAGTTTAATTGTAATAAAATGAAGTAATAAATTAGGGTGGAACCGCGTTTTTAACGCCCCTATGTCACATGGCATGAGGGTTAAAGACATGGTTCTTTTTGTATCCTGGCTTTGCCATTTAATAGAGGAAAAAGGAGGACAGCAATGTCAAAAAAACTAACCTTCCAAGAGATTATTCTTAGCCTACAACAATACTGGAATGATCAGGGTTGTATGTTGATGCAGGCTTATGATAATGAAAAGGGGGCAGGGACTATGAGTCCGTACACCTTCCTGCGGGCTATCGGACCTGAACCTTGGAATGCGGCTTATGTGGAGCCCAGTCGTCGTCCGGCTGATGGGCGCTATGGAGAAAATCCTAATCGCCTTTACCAGCATCATCAATTCCAAGTGGTCATGAAACCATCGCCAAGCAATATTCAAGAGCTTTACCTTGAGTCTTTGGAAAAACTGGGGATCAACCCTTTGGAGCATGATATTCGCTTTGTTGAAGACAACTGGGAAAATCCTTCAACAGGTTCGGCTGGTCTCGGCTGGGAAGTTTGGCTGGATGGGATGGAAATTACCCAGTTTACTTATTTCCAACAGGTCGGTGGTTTGGCAACTGGTCCTGTAACAGCTGAGGTTACATACGGTTTAGAACGCTTGGCTTCCTATATTCAGGAGGTTGATTCTGTTTATGATATTGAGTGGGCGCCGGGTGTTAAGTACGGCGAAATCTTCAAACAACCTGAATACGAGCATTCAAAATACAGTTTTGAAATCTCAGACCAAGACATGCTCCTAGAAAACTTTGATAAGTTTGAAAAAGAAGCTGGCCATGCCTTGGAACAAGGTCTGGTTCACCCAGCCTACGACTATGTTCTCAAGTGTTCACATACCTTCAACTTGCTTGATGCGCGTGGTGCCGTTTCTGTAACGGAACGTGCGGGTTATATCGCCCGCATTCGTAATTTAGCTCGGATCGTTGCTAAGACCTTTGTGGCTGAACGCAAAAAATTGGGTTACCCACTTTTGGACGAAGAAACACGAGTTAAGTTATTAGCTGAAGACGCGGAGTAGTTCAAATTAGGCATTTAAAAAGCGAACGTAGTGAGCTCCAAAGGAGATCTTTCGCCGTGGTGGCAGTGCGATTTATCGTACAAGGGAATCGGCGAGACCTTAGGCTCGAAGATTAGCAATGGAACACCGAAGGTGGTCGCTTGCGACCTCACCACCAAGAAAGATGTCAAAGAAAGGAACATTCGGAGAAAAAATATGACAAAAAATTTATTAGTAGAACTTGGTCTGGAAGAACTTCCAGCCTATGTCGTAACCCCAAGTGAAAAACAATTGGGTAAAAAAATGGCAGACTTTTTGGAAGATAATCGCCTGTCATACGAGGCTATCCAAACTTTTTCAACACCGCGTCGCTTGGCAGTTCGTGTGATTGGCTTGGCTGATGCCCAAACGGATTTGAAAGAAGATTTCAAAGGTCCTGCTAAGAGAATCGCTCTAGACAGTGATGGTAACTTTACCAAGGCAGCTCAGGGATTTGTGCGCGGTAAGGGTCTAACAACAGATGATATCCGCTTTGAGGAGGTTAAGGGTGTTGAGTACGTTTATGTGACTAAAAACGAAGCAGGTAAACCTGCTGAAGATGTTTTGGCAGGCATCCCTGAGGTGCTTAACAGTCTTACCTTCCCCGTCAGCATGCACTGGGCTAAGAATACCTTTGAGTACATCCGTCCTGTTCACACCTTGACCGTACTTTTGGGTGACAAGGCGCTTGATATGGATTTTCTCGATATCAGCTCTGGTCGTATCAGTCGTGGTCACCGTTTTTTGGGTCAAGAAACTGAGATTGCTTCTGCAGATTCTTATGAAGATGTCCTTCGTAAAGAATTTGTGATTGCAGATAGCCTTGAGCGTGAGCGCATGATTGTGGAACAGATCAAGGCTATTGAAGCTAAGGAAAATGTCCAAGTTGATATCGATCCAGATCTTCTCAATGAAGTCCTTAACTTGGTTGAATATCCGACTGCTTTCATGGGGAGTTTTGATGAGAAATATTTGGAGATTCCAGAAGAAGTCCTTGTAACTTCCATGAAGAGTCATCAACGCTACTTCGTTGTCCGTGATCAGGAAGGTAAGCTCAGGCCTAACTTTATCTCGGTGCGTAATGGTAATGATGTCGCTCTGGAAAACGTCGTCAAAGGCAATGAAAAAGTGTTGGTTGCACGCCTTGAAGATGGGGAATTCTTCTGGCATGAGGATCAAAAACTTCGGATTGAAGATCTTGTGGCTAAGCTGTCTCAGGTGACCTTCCACGAAAAGATCGGCTCTCTGGCTGAACACATGGCGCGTGTTGGTGTTATTGCGGACTATCTTTCAAAACTAGCAGAGCTTTCATCAGATGAGGCGGCAGCTGTTGCTCGTGCAGCTGCTATCTATAAGTTTGATCTCTTGACTGGTATGGTCGGTGAGTTCGATGAGCTGCAAGGCATTATGGGTGAGAAGTACGCTCTTCTTGCAGGCGAAGAAGCAGCTGTTGCGACAGCCATCCGTGAGCATTATCTGCCTGATTCGGCTGATGGTGAGCTTCCAGAAACAAAGGTCGGTGCTGTTTTGGCTCTGGCTGATAAATTGGATACGCTCCTTAGCTTCTTCTCAGTCGGCCTTATCCCAAGCGGTTCTAATGACCCTTACGCTCTTCGTCGTGCGACACAAGGGATTGTCCGCATATTGGATACCTTCGGCTGGACCATTGCGATGGATGAGTTGGTGGGCAACCTCTATGGTCTTACGTTTGACAGCTTGACTTACGATAATAAAGCTGAAGTCCTTGATTTCATCCGTGCCCGTGTAGATAAGATGATGGGCAAGACACCAAAAGACATCAAGGAAGCGGTTCTCGCTGGCTCTACTTTTGTTGTATCAGACATGTTAGCTGCAGCGGATGCCCTTGTAGAGGCCTCGCAAAAAGACAACTACAAACCAGCAGTTGAAAGCTTGTCTCGTGTCTTCAACCTGGCTGAAAGAGCTGATAGGAGTGTCGTTATAGATGCTAAGCTCTTTGAAAATGACCAGGAAAAAGCCTTGGCTCAAGCTGTTGCTAAGCTTGAGTTGGGTAAGGATGCAAGTGCAAATATTGAGCAACTCTTTGCCCTCAGTCCAGTCATTGATGCCTTTTTTGACAATACCATGGTTATGGCAGACGACCAAGCGGTGAAAAACAATCGCTTAGCTATCCTCTCAGACTTGGCTGATAAAGCCAGTCAAGTTGCAGCCTTTAATAAGTTGGCGACTAAGTAGGTGCTGGCGAAAGTGCTCTCGTAAAAATAATATAAGAAGGTGATGACAATAGATCCTAAAAAAATTGCTCGGATTAACGAGCTTGCTAAAAAGAAAAAAACGCAAGGCCTAACTGGCCAAGAAAAGGTGGAGCAGGCTGAATTGCGCAAGGAATACATCGAGGGTTACCGGCGAAATCTGCGTCACCACATTGAAGGTATCAAATTGGTGGATGAAGATGGTAATGACGTAACCCCAGAAAAACTCCGCCAAATCCAGCGCCAAAAAGGCCTGCATGGCCGCAGTTTAGACGACCCGAACAGTTGATGAGATAAGCATAGGTTAGCGATTTTCGCTGGCCTTTTTGCATACCCAAATGTAAGCGGGTTGTCGAGATTTTAAAACGCTTTTGTAAGAATGGGTATTTAAAGTGAGGATAAGAAAAAAATGACCGTTGCAATGGCCATTTTTTAATAAGCGGACTTTTTTAAAAGCTATAGAATAAAGGTGTAAGTGGGGAAAAAATTATGGTTGAAAGTCGGAAAAAAATTGATGAGCTTCTCTTCTTTTTGAGCCAGCAATCAGATTACGTGACGGCTAGTCAATTAGCTCAGGCTCTGGGAAGATCAGAAAAGACCATTTATCGGATGATTAAGTCTCTCAATCAAGAACATGGCGGTCAGTTGATTGTTTCTCAAAAGGGCAGGGGGTATTGGCTGAATCAAGAAAAATACCTGACCTTTACTCAAAGATCCTATCTTCTTCATGATGACGTAACGGTTGAGAATAGACAGGAACTGATCTTGGAGCGTCTTTTGCTTAGAGCACCCAAAGGTCTGGCGCTCTATGATTTGTGCCAAGATTATTTTGTCAGCGAATCTGTTATTCAAAAGGATAAGCTGGAGTTACAAAAACTTTTGAATGACTATCAATTACGTTTGCTTAGTCGGGGGCGTACTCTCTCTATTCATGGAGAGGAGCAGAATATTCGCCGGGCTATTGCGGATTTGGTCCCAACGTTTAGAACAATTGATTTGGAGCAATTATCTCTTGGAAAAGATCAAACGATTGATAGGGAGGTGGCTAGCTTTATTCGGGCTGAGCTTCATTCTATTGAACAACATCTGCAAGCAGTTCTTCCCTACCCTTATGATGTTAATGTTTTTTCCCACTTATATATCATGATTATGCGTTCTAAAAAGGGGAAGATTTTCCTGGGAACCCATCAACCTCTTCAGAATTTTGAAGAAACGAACTCCTTGATGAAAGAAAGCTGGCGAGTCATTCAGGATGTTAGAGAAAAATTAGGGATTAGTGTTGATGATAGTGAAGTCTATCATCTCTATCAATATTTGATGGCTTCCCACTTTCAGGATATTCATGAGTCTGCTCCGATTTATTTTTCGCAGCGAACGTTGACAATTACTCACTTCTATTTCGAGCAGATACTTCCCGATAGAGGACAGGCTATTATAGAGGATTCTCCTATCTTTGTCGACTTGGCCAATCATATTAGTCCCATGCTCAGGCGTTTGGACCACAAGATTCGGATAAAAAATGCCATGCTGTCGGATATACGATTGACCTATCCTCAAATTTTTGATCGGGTTCGCCGCGTTTCAGAAGCAGTCAGTCAACGGTATGGTTTCCCGGCTATTAACCTGGACGAAATTGGCTTTATTACCCTCTACTTTGCCCGCTATCAAGAGACTCAATCACCGCCTATTCCTACTTTAATCATGTGTACCTCAGGCATTGGAACCTCAGAGTTGCTTCGCTCCAAGATTGAACAGCAATTTGGCGATTTAGCCATCTTATCGGTTCTGCCCTATCGAGATTTGGCCGATGTCAGTCGGCAATATCCAGAGGCCCAGCTGTTAATTACAACCGTTAATGTAGCGATACCAGAGAATATGACCAAAATCCTAGTCAGTGCCTTGATGACGGAGGATGATCAGAGGCGTATTCGGCGAAAGATTGAGGAGATTCGCTATGGTCACTAATCTTTATGACATTCACTTAGATCTAGCTCTGGCTGGTCGGGAAGAGGTCTATCGGTGTCTAGCAACGGAGCTTGCAAAAGATTCCTCCATTGATCAGTCAGCTATTTTGGAGGCCTTGGTCTGGCGGGAAAAATTGGGTAGTATTGAGATTGCACCGGGAGTAGTCTTGCCCCATATTGAACTTCCAGGTCTAGCCAACCGCATCATTATTAGCAGACTGGCATCAGCAGTCAACTGGTCTGAGACTGTTAATCACGTCCAGCTGGTACTTACTATTGCCTTGGACAGTCAGACCTGTAGTACCGAGCAATTCGCTATTCAGACCTTTGTGCGAAAGTTAGCCGATGAGCACTTTGTTCATCAATTGAGGAAGGTGGATTTAAAACAGTTGGAAATCATGCTAGAAAATTTATGAAGCTGGTTAATAGGCTATGTCTGGTCTTTTCCCAGAAGCCCTATCAAAAGGAGACATTTATGGAAGTAACAGATGTGATTGATAAAAACTTGGTATTGACAGGTCTCACTGCTAGAAGCAAGGATGAGGTATTGCGAAAGCTCTGCCAGCAGCTGGAAGAGCAGGCCTATCTGGAGGATGCCGATGGTTTTTTAGAGGATGTCTATTTGCGTGAAAAAGAAGGGCAGACAGGCATTGGTAATTTTGTAGCGATTCCCCATGGTAAGAGCGAAGCGGTTAATAAAATTGGTGTGGCCATTGCCATTAACAAGTATGAAATTCCTTGGGAAAGTTTAGATGGTAAAGGGGTCAGAGTGGTGATTCTCTTTGCCGTTGGCAATGACACTGACAATGCTCAAGAGCACCTAAAACTTTTAGCGCTCTTTGCTAAAAAATTGGGCAAGGATAGGGTGGTTGAAAATCTTTTAGCGGCTCAGTCGGTTGAAGATGTTGTTGCAGCCTTTGCCTAAAAGGAAATAAATGGAGTTGCTTGGGGTTCTTGATTGAGGCAAGCAAAATTTAGACCAGAACTGAACTCGCCTACGACACTGTGCAAAAAGATATGCAACGGTTTCAGTCTTAGCTGATTACAGTGCAGAGACTTTTAAGTATACAGCCTTCCTAGATATCAAGCATCTGCGTCTGCTTTCCCATTTTGCTGTGTGTCACTTAACACTTTTGTATTTTAAAGAAAGGAAATTATTTATGAAAATTGTTGGAGTTGCAGCTTGTACGGTAGGTATTGCCCACACCTATATTGCTCAGGAAAAACTTGAAAATGCTGCTAAGAATGCAGGGCATGATATCCATATTGAAACTCAAGGAACCATTGGAGTAGAAAATGCGTTAACAGAGCAGCAAATTCAGGAAGCGGATATCGTTATTTTGGCTATTGATGTCAAAATTTCGGGGATGGAGCGATTTGAAGGAAAAAAGGTCATCAAGGTTCCAACAGAAATTGCCATCAAGTCACCTAATAAACTGTTAGAGAAGGCTTTTGAGATAGCACAATCTCAATAAGGGAGGAGCAGATTTATGAAAGATACATGGAAAAAATTAAATCTAAAAGGGCATCTCTTGACTGCTATTTCTTACTTAGTTCCAATTGTATGCGGGGCTGGTTTCCTTGTCGCCATTGGTATGGCTCTTGGCGGTACCGCACAAGATGCCTTGGTTCAGGGGAAATTCACCTTTTGGGATACCTTGGCTACGATGGGAGGGAAAGCGCTAGGGCTGTTACCTGTCATTATTGCAACGGGAATTGCTTATTCTATCGCGGGTAAGCCAGGTATTGCACCGGGGTTTGTTGTAGGCTTATCAGCTAATGCGATCAGTGCTGGCTTTCTGGGTGGTCTCTTAGGCGGCTACTTAGCTGGCTTTTTGGCCTTGGGGATTCTAAAAACTTTTAAAGTTCCCGAATGGGCCAAGGGGTTGATGCCGACGGTCATTGTTCCTTTGCTGTCATCCCTAATTTCTGGCTTGCTGATGATTTATATTGTTGGTATTCCGATTGCGGTCTTTACTGATTGGTTGACGACAGCTTTGCAAGGCCTTAGTTCTTCTTCCATGTTAGTATTTGGTCTAGTTGTAGGTTTTTTGAGTATTGTTGATTTCGGCGGACCGATCAATAAAACGGTTTACGCCTTTACCTTAACCCTTCTAGCGTCGGGAGTAAAAGAACCGGTTACGGCCCTGCAATTAGTTAATACTTCAACGCCTATTGGTTTTGGTTTTGCTTATTTTGTAGCTAAACTACTCCGTAAGAATATTTATGGCAGAGAACAGATTGAAACCTTGAAATCCGCAGTACCCATGGGTGTTCTGAACATTGTTGAAGGAGTTATTCCTATTGTTCTGAATGATATTGCGCGTGCGATTACAGCAGCGGCGATTGGTGGTGCTGCTGGTGGTGCGGTTTCCATGGCTATGGGAGCAGATTCGACGGTTCCGTTTGGAGGCTTTCTGATGATTCCGACGATGTCACATCCCTTAGCTGGTGTTCTTGCGATTATTGTTAATGTATTGGTGACTGGTGTTATCTATGCCTTCATTGCCAAAAATAAAACGGCTGATGAATTAACAGCTGTTTCAGAAATTGAAGAAGAGGATATCAGTTTAGATGATATTGAAATTTTATAGAATGAGAGGTAGGAACCCTATATGGCACATGTTCATTTTTCACCATCACTAATGTGTATGAACCTCGATAAGTTTACTCAGGAAATCACTTTTTTGAATGATCATGCTCAGTCTTATCATATTGATATTATGGATGGTCATTTTGTTCCGAATATTACACTTTCGCCTTGGTTTATTGAGGAAGTAAGAAAGCTCAGTGATTTGCCAATGTCAGGTCACCTGATGGTGACTGATCCTACCTTTTGGGTGGATCAGCTAATCGCTATTAGGTGTGAGTATATCTGCATGCATGCAGAAGTTATTAACGGTCTTGCTTTTCGCTTAATTGACCGTATTCATGCTGCTGGACTAAAAGCTGGTGTTGTTCTCAATCCGGAGACGCCAGTTAGCACCCTCACCCCTTATATTGATTTATTGGACAAAATCACAATTATGACGGTAGATCCAGGTTTTGCAGGACAGCGTTTCCTAGAAACTGCTCTAGAAAAAATAGTTGAATTAAGGAAATTGCGTCAACAGTATGGTTATCATTACTTGATTGAAATGGACGGTTCGTCCAGCCGTAAGACTTTCAAGAGGATCGATCAGGCTGACCCCGATATTTATGTCATTGGCCGCAGTGGTCTCTTTGCAGTCGCGGATACAATTGAAGAGTCTTGGGCAAAGATGTGTCAGGATTATCAAGATATGACGGGGAAAACGGTAGAATAAGAGAATCAGAAGGAGTCTGGGACAAAAGTCCAGACTCTTTAGCATTATCCTAGATTTACCAGATCGACGCAGTGGCTGGGAGTAAGATTTGTTGGCTAGGCCAGTTTAGTCTTACCCCTGCACAAATTCATTAGATGTTTTAGCACCGATGCCCCCTCCCTACTGCTGGCTAGGTTTTCCTTTTACCACAAGGTCAAAGCGGAAAAACTAAATGAATGTGATAAACGTCGTTCGTCTGTGTGCAGGGTGGGAATACGAACCAAAATTTTCAATTTTGGGGTTGATCCCCCTTCTTTTGATAGCCGTATTTCGTTATTTTCTTGAAATAGTCCCTCTAAAAAAGAATGCCATTATGAAAGCCCAGATGAGTGTTTGAGCAATGGTTTTCACTGAGAAAATGTGGCTAAATCCACTCGTAATCGCATTAATAATCCAAAAAATGATGGCAAAGTATATAAAGCATTTGATAGGGGTATTCCAGAAAGCTTGCTGGCGCTTTTCAGTGTCATTTAGTTCATCAGTTTCAACCTTTGTGATGTCGCTGCCATCATATCTCATGTAAACGATAAAAAAGGTGAGAAGGAGCAAGAACGTTAGTGCGGCAGGGTAGGCAATAGCTATGGCGAGTGGGTATCTATCGGTCAACATAACAACGAAGATATCCCCCACAAAAATAAAGGTGGCTAAGCAGATAAAAACCATATTTCCGATAGCATTGGCCTTTTGCAGCTTAAATTCATCCAAGGGACCGCGGATACCATAGAAGCGCTTGATAAGTTTGGTGGTGAAGGTGTCTTTTTTCATAGCGAATGCTTTCCTTTCTCTTTCCAAAAGAGTTGATTGAGGTCGGTATTCAAAGCCCATGCTAGACGCAGACAGAGGTCCAGCGAAGGGTTGTATTTATCATTCTCAATCATGTTAATGGTTTGCCTAGAGACGCCGATTTCCTTAGCCAGAGCCAACTGTGAAATACCAGACTTTAATCGGTAGTGTTTGACGTGGTTCATAACTCTCCTTTTGTCGTATATAGCTGACATTTGTACTATATCACAGAACACTAAAGTAGTCAATTATATTTGACATTTATTTAGCTTATTTAGAAACGAACGAGAACTGCCATATTTCATTTAGGTTAGACTGACTTTATTCTGCTATAATAAAGAGTTGTAGGATGTTGGAATAGCCTTGTATGTTTTAACCATTGAATTTGGGCTAAATCCTAGGACAAAAGAACGGGAAGTCTTGTATGAAATCATAATGTTCTATAATGTCTCGCAGTGGTTGGGAGGTTTGCTATGCTAACTGAGTCTTACCTCTGCAAGTTCATTGGGTGCTTTAGCACCAATGAGTCACTGCGCCAATCTGGTAAATCTAGAATAATGCTAACGAGTCTGGACTTTTGTCTCAAACTCGTAGTAAAACAAATGCTTTTGCATTTAGCTTCACTCTGCTCGTTATATTTTAGAAAGGAAATGAACCCGCCTACACTTCTGTGAAAAAAGACTCCCTTTCCTAGAATCTTATGATTCTTCGTCCTTTTTCACAGTAGTTGATTGGTAACTCTTGTCGTATGCACGACAGCGACTTCCCTAATCAACCTTGTGGCGGTGTTACGACGCTACCACAGATAGCTATAGCACTCGCTATTTTTCTTTGGAGTGCTTAACGGCTTGGCGACACGAAAAAACTTCGGTCGATATTAACGAAGTTTTGAAGTTAGTAAGGGGCATAGGGAACTACTATAGGAGTTCCCGTAGTAAAGCGAATGCATTTGCATTTAGTTTTACTTTGCCCGTTATATCTTAGAAAGGAAATGAACCCGCCTACGACTCTGTGGAATTAGATAAAAACTCCTAGGTGTCTTTTCACCTGCGTCGATGTTCCTAAATTCCTTTGAGTCGTTTAACGGCTTGGTATCTTAGTTATGCAAGATAAGTTAGTAATTCATGGGGCGCGTGCCCACAATTTGAAAGATATAGATGTAGAAATTCCGCGGGATAAGCTGGTGGTGGTGACTGGTTTGTCTGGATCTGGTAAATCCAGTCTGGCTTTTGATACTATCTACGCAGAAGGGCAGAGGCGCTATGTGGAGAGTCTGTCAGCCTACGCCCGTCAGTTTTTGGGCAACATGGAAAAGCCTGATGTAGACAGTATAGACGGTCTTAGTCCAGCTATTTCTATTGACCAGAAAACTACCAGCAAGAACCCGCGTTCAACCGTTGGTACAGCTACTGAAATTAATGACTATCTGCGTTTACTTTATGCGCGTGTAGGGGTTCCTTACTGTCCAAATGGTCATGGAGAGATTTCCGCCAGCTCGGTTGAGCAGATTGTTGATCAGGTTCTGACACTTCCTGAACGCACTCGCATGCAGATTCTGGCACCTGTGGTACGTCGCAAGAAGGGACAGCACAAGACGCTCTTTGACAAGGTTCAAAAAGAGGGTTATGTTCGCGTGCGCGTGGATGGTGAGGTCTATGATGTGACCGAGGTACCTGAGCTATCTAAGTCCAAGATGCATAATATTGAGGTGGTCATTGACCGTCTGGTTAACAAAGAAGGTATCCGCAGCCGTCTCTTTGACTCTGTCGAAGCGGCACTTCGGATTGCGGATGGCTATGTCATTATCGACACTATGGATGGCAATGATCTTCTTTTTTCGGAGCATTATTCCTGTCCAGTCTGCGGATTTACCGTTCCTGAGTTAGAACCGCGTCTTTTTTCTTTCAATGCTCCTTTTGGGTCCTGCCCAACCTGTGATGGCTTGGGGATGAAGTTGGTGGTCGATATGGATCTTCTCATTCCGGATCCTAGCTTGACTTTGCGTGAGGGAGCTCTTGCGCCTTGGAATCCTATTTCTTCCAATTATTACCCAGCCATGCTGGAGCAGGCCATGGAAGCATTTGGGGTTGATATGGATACACCGTTTGAGTCCTTGCCAAAAGAACAGCAAGATTTAGTGCTCTATGGATCAGACGATCGCGAATTTCATTTCCATTATGTCAATGACTTTGGTGGTGTACGCGATATTGATATCCCCTTTGAAGGGGTTGTCAATAACGTCAACCGCCGTTATCATGAGACCAATAGTGATTTCACCCGCAATGTTATGCGAGGTTACATGAATGAGCTGACTTGCGCGACTTGTCACGGCTATCGTCTCAATGATGCTGCGCTATCGGTCAAGGTGGGTGGTGAGACCGGCCTTCATATCGGTCAGATTTCTGATCTGTCTATTCAGGACCAATTGGCTCATCTAGGACACTTAGTTTTATCAGACAATCAAGAAACCATTGCAGCACCTATTTTGAAAGAGATTAGAGATCGTTTGACTTTTCTAAATAATGTTGGCCTTAACTATCTAACTCTTTCCCGTGCCGCTGGGACCTTGTCCGGCGGTGAAAGCCAGCGGATTCGTTTGGCTACTCAGATTGGTTCTAACCTCAGTGGTGTCCTCTATGTCTTGGACGAGCCATCTATTGGTCTTCACCAGCGGGATAACGATCGTCTGATTGCCAGCCTGAAAAAAATGCGTGATCTAGGCAATACCTTGATTGTGGTTGAGCATGACGAAGATACTATGCGACAGGCCGATTGGCTGGTGGATGTCGGTCCGGGAGCAGGTCATTTTGGTGGTCAAATTGTAGCTTCAGGTACTCCAGATCAGGTTTCTAAAAATAAGAAATCTATCACTGGACAGTACCTATCTGGTAAGAAGGCCATTCCTGTCCCATCTGAGCGCCGTTCAGGCAATGGCCGTTTTGTTGAAATTAAGGGAGCTAGCGAAAACAATCTCCAAAATATCGATGTCAAGTTCCCACTTGGAAAATTTATTGCAGTGACAGGTGTCTCGGGGTCTGGGAAATCTACTCTGGTTAATAGTATTTTGAAAAAAGCCATGGCGCAAAAGCTCAATCGCAACTCGGAAAAACCAGGTAAACACAAGGCTATTGAAGGTATTAACCATATTGAGCGCTTGATTGATATTGATCAAAGTCCGATCGGACGAACTCCCCGTTCCAATCCGGCTACTTACACAGGTGTTTTCGATGATATCCGTGATCTCTTTGCCAAAACCAATGAAGCTAAGATTCGTGGTTACAAGAAAGGACGCTTTAGTTTCAATGTCAAGGGTGGTCGTTGTGAGGCCTGCTCTGGCGATGGCATTATTAAGATTGAAATGCACTTTTTGCCAGATGTCTATGTTCCTTGTGAAGTTTGTCATGGTACCCGCTACAACAGCGAAACGCTTGAGGTCCACTATAAGGAGAAAAATATTGCTGAAATCCTTGATATGACCGTTAATGATGCAGTGGATTTCTTTGCGCCTATTCCAAAGATTGCCCGCAAACTCCAAACGATTAAGGATGTGGGGTTGGGCTATGTTACGCTAGGTCAGCCGGCTACGACTCTATCAGGTGGTGAGGCTCAGCGTATGAAGCTGGCCAGTGAACTCCATAAGCGTTCGACTGGGAAATCTTTCTACATCTTGGATGAGCCGACAACAGGACTCCATACTGATGACATTGCCCGCTTGCTTAAGGTGCTGGAACGGTTTGTTGATGAAGGAAATACGGTTCTCGTTATTGAACACAATCTAGATGTCATCAAAACTGCTGATTATCTTATCGATCTTGGTCCAGAAGGTGGTATCGGCGGCGGTACTATCGTTGCAACCGGAACACCAGAAGAAGTTGCTCAAAATGAGCAATCTTTTACTGGTCGATACTTAAAAGAAAAATTGAAATGAAGTAAAAAACGTCAGTGTTGTAGTGCTTGCAGAGCATAGCCAACGCTGACGCTTTTATTTATGTTTTTAGTCGGTATAAAAAATGGAATTCTTCACCGCTTAGCAAGAGTAAAAGGATTGGAGAAAATGGATCTCCGCCTGTCGATCTCTGTCTCAGTTTTCCTCTAATAACTTATTGACATGCCGATTAAAACCAAAATGAGAATAAGGAAGAGGAAGATAATAGGAAGAGCTAATCCAATGCTGTTAAGGATAATTTCTGTCTTATATTTATGGGGTTTATTATTTTGAACGAGAGAAAGGATTAGGCCGATAATGCCCAAAATGAAGCCGATAAAGACAAAGTATAAACTTAAATCTAAAATGATAGATAAGATTCCTAGAACTAGGGGAGCCTGAGACTTAGCCGGCTGTGGCATTTGGAAGGACTGAGGATAAGGTGGCTGTGTGGGTTGTTGAGGCTGTTGATAGAAGTATTCCTGCTGCTGTTGTAGGTAGGTTCCATTTGGTTGTTGCTGGGTATTTGGATTTTGTTCTTGGTAATATTGCCCCTGTTGCTGCCACTGGGGATATGGGGCTTGCTCTTGATAAGCAGTTCCCTGCTGTCCCTGAGGGTAGGTTTCTTGTGCTTGGGGTTGTTGATTTGGGATCTGCTCTGATGGCTGACTTTGCCCGTTTGGTTCTTGTGGTATTTGAGATTGAGGGAATTCTGGTTGGGTCATTTTGGTTCTCCTTGACTAATATTTCTGCTCTCATTTTATAGACTCTGTAAAGTTTTGTCAAATGACGACTCTGCACTCCATTGTAGACGCGGGAGGCGCGGAGATGGTATACTAAATATTATTGCTGAGCTTTATTGGGCTTTGAAAGCGTAGCGCTAAGAGATGTGTAATGAGGAGGACGAAGGATGTCGGAAAGATTATCGTGGCAGGACTATTTTATGGCTAATGCGGAACTGATTTCTAAGCGATCGACCTGCGATCGTGCTTATGTTGGTGCTGTTTTGGTCAAGGATAAACGAATTATTGCCACCGGCTATAACGGCGGTGTATCTGAGACAGATAACTGTGACGAAGTTGGACACTACATGGAGGATGGTCACTGTATTCGAACTGTTCATGCAGAGATGAACGCCCTCATTCAATGTGCTAAAGAAGGGATTTCGACTAAGGATACGGAAATTTATGTGACGCATTTTCCCTGCATTAACTGCACTAAGGCCCTGTTACAGGCAGGTGTTAAAAAAATTACCTACAAGGCTAATTACCGCCCAAGTGCTTTGGCAGTCGAATTGATGAAGCAAAAGCAGGTTGAATATGTTCAGCATGATGTTCCAGAGGTGTCCCTAGGGATGAATCAGTGAGCGCCGATTAACCCCCTATTTCCTATCAAAACAGTGCTTTTATGCCCTGTGTAAGGCTATTAGAGTATTCTTAAAAAATTTGAGTATCCCTTGTAATTATGATAGAATGAAGTGATAATTAAATTTAATAAAGGGGTAGTTAAAACATGATTGAAGCAAGTAAGCTCAGAGCTGGTATGACGTTTGAAACGGCTGATGGAAAGCTGATCAAGGTACTTGAAGCCAGCCACCACAAACCTGGTAAGGGTAATACAGTTATGCGCATGAAGCTGCGTGATGTACGTACTGGTTCAACTTTTGATACGACTTACCGTCCAGAAGAAAAATTCGAACAGGCTATTATTGAAACGGTACCTGCACAGTATCTTTATAAGATGGACGACACTGCCTATTTCATGAATAATGAAACTTATGACCAGTATGAAATTCCTGTTGCTAATGTTGAAAATGAATTGCTCTATGTTTTGGAAAATGGTGAGGTTAAAATTCAATTTTATGGAACAGAAGTTATCGGAGTGCAAGTACCTACAACAGTTGAGCTGACAGTGACAGATACTCAGCCATCGATTAAAGGGGCAACGGTTACTGGTTCAGGTAAGCCGGCTACTTTAGAAACTGGTCTTGTAGTCAATGTACCGGATTTCATTGAAGTGGGTCAAAAGTTAGTGATTAATACGCAAGAGGGAACTTATGTTTCCCGTGCTTAATGATGAGGCAAGCGTATCAGATTTATAGAAAAAACTAGAAAGGACAGACCTATGGCAGAAACAATCGGAGACATTGTCATTGCTCCGCGTGTGCTTGAAGTCATCACGGGGATTGCAGCGACAAAGGTTGAGGGGGTCTATTCTCTTAATAACAAGGCCGTGACAGATAGCATCAGTAAGACCACACTCAGTCGGGGGGTCTACCTAACGACCAAGGAAGGCGATAAGGTAACCGCTGATATTTATTTACAACTCCAATATGGAGTGAATGTACCGGCTGTCTCAATTGAAGTTCAGCGTGCTGTTAAATCAGCTGTTTATGATATGGCTGAAGTAGAGATTTCAGACGTCAATGTCCATGTAGTCGGTATTGTCCCCGAAAAGACACCTAAACCGGATATGGCTGCTTTGTTTGATGAGGATTTCTTAGATGACTGATTCAAGACGTAACTTACGTGAGCGTGCTTTCCAGGCTATTTTTAGTTTAGAATTCGGTCAAAGTGACTTTCTCCAAGCAGCTGAGTTTGCTTATAGCTATGATAAGGATTTAGAGAACAGACAGGAAACAGAGGTTCCTGCCTTTCTTCTGAACCTTGTTAAGGGTACTGTTGATGAGCGTCCAGAGATAGATGATCTTATCGTTGAAAATCTAAAAAAAGGCTGGTCTCTGGAGCGTCTAACCTTGACAGACCGCAGCCTTCTGCGCTTGGGTTTGTTTGAAATCAAATATTATGATGAAACACCTGAACGTGTAGCTTTAAATGAGATTATCGAGTTGGCTAAGTTATATTCAGACCAAACATCAGCCAAGTTTGTCAATGGTATCTTGACAAAGTTTGTGGAAGAAGAAGCTTCGTAACGACGTTAACAAATAAATAAAACTCGGGGAAACAAAATTTATTAGTTAGTTTCCCCGAGTTTTTATTATGAGAATTTTAGCCCGTTTGGCCTCCTATGGTGCAAGGTAAGAGAGGTCGAAATAAACATCTAGAATTTTAACCTGCGCTGATTCAATATAGTAGTATATAAAAGAGAGTAATGAGCACTTGGAACTCATTACTCTTTTGTATTTATAGGGATTTTCCTGTCAGCAAGCTGATTGGAAGAATGTAGCTTTCTTGAACAGGATGCCCTTCAATCTTAGACAGAAGAACATCTACTAAGAGCTCTGCGATTTCTTTAATCGGCTGCTTGATGGTAGCTAACTGCGGAAAGTAATTTTCAACAAATTGAGTTCCATCGTAACCAACAATCTTAAGATCTTGTGGGATATTCAGTCCCAGATCCTCAGCTATTTTCATTGTCAGAATGGCAGTCATATCATCGGAGGCGAAAATACCATGAGGTTTTTCGTTGTTGAGGATCGTTTTAATTTCCATTTCTTTGCGGATAGCTGAATAATCGCTGGGAATATTAAAAACTTTGGCTTGTGGTAGAACAGCGTTAAAACCTTGACGGCGCAATCCTGTTGTTGAGTTGGAATTGTCATTGCCAGTAAACATGATAATGTTATTGCAGCCAACCTTTTGTAAGGCGAAAGCAGCCATCTTGCCTCCTTCAAAATTATCTGATGAAACGACAGGGATATGCGGAGCAAGGTTACGGTCAAAAGCAACGATAGGAGCTTCCACTTGTTCGTAATCTTTGATATCCAGATTATGACTGGATGAAATGATGCCATCCACCTGGTTGGCCGCCAGCATCTCTAAATATTCTCGCTCCTTTTGGGATTCATTTTGGCTATTGCAGATAATGACCTTGTAGCCGTGATAAAAGAGAATGTGTTCCAAGTGTTCAATAATTTCAGCGTAAAAAACATTGCTGATTTTTGGGAAAATCAGCCCGATCAGCTTTGAGGATTTGCCTTGCAGTCCGCGGGCTAAATTATTGGGCTTATAGCCTAACTGGCGCATAGCAGTATGGACTTTTTCCTTGGTCTTTTCAGATAGATAGCCTTTGTTATTGATGACACGTGATACAGTTGTTGGACTAACTCCAGCTAACTCTGCGACATCTGTTAGTTTTGCAACCATAGGCTTATTTACGCTTTCAATTCAAAGTATGATCCAGCCGGTTGACCAGATAGGATTTTGATACCGGATTGTCCTTTTTCGGGGAAGACACGGCTGGTAAAGACTTTTTCTCCTTTGTTGATAAAGATTTCTACGATTGAGTTATCAACAAAGATATTGGCAGTCTGAGCCTGTTCAATACGGCATTCACGACTGGTACCAAAGTCGGTTGCATACTGGATTCCAGCTTTAGAGCGGTCTAGTGTGACAGTACCGGTGGTATTATCGACCGTCAGTTTTAGCCCTTGCCCTTTTTCATCTGCAAAGAGTAGAAGCTCTGTTTTTTCCTTTGCTTTAAAGTTGACTTCTAATTCGTAGGTGTTTGAGGTCTCAAGCATATTTGTCAGCCTGCCTTGTGATGAGCGCAGGGAAGTGATGGCAGGTACGGGATACTGGTAGAGTTTGCCATTCTTGATAGTTAATTCTTTAACGAGGCTCATAGCTCCTTGATAATTGTATTGGTCGGTTGGGTAGTCGATATCAGGGAGACCGATCCAGCTAACGATCAAGGCACGGCCATCTGGAGTGTTAAAACCTTGGGTAGCATAAGCTTCAAAACCATAATCAAGGTTGCTAATTTTAGAAGCACCTATCAGGGCAGGTTGGTTTGTGTCAAACGTTTGACATATCTTATAGGTGTTAGGGTAGATGTTATCATAGCTCAATTCAGTTTTGCTCAGCCCCTGTGGACTGTAAAGCAGAACTGGCCTGTTATCAACAAATACTAGGTTAGGACATTCAATCATATATTCAGAGCCTGTCCCGCCAAAGTCCAAATTGCCGACTTCCTGCCAGTTGTAAACATCATTATCAAGAGCTTTGTAGAGTTTGATGAAGCCTTGTTTATTTAAGCTTTGAGCACCAACAATCGCATAAAACTGGTCTTGGTATTTAAAAATTTGGGGATCGCGGAAGTGTTCGGTGACATCGTTTGGCTGTGGAATAAGGACGTCTGTAAATTTCTCGATCTTACCATTTTTATCCATCCAGGCCCCAATCTGCAGAGGGTCGCGAACCCAATTTTCATCGCGGACATTGCCGGTGTAAAAGAGAAAGAGTTTATCACCAATTGGGTAGGCGGAACCAGAGTAAGCCCCGTGGCTATCATTTTTGTTATCAGGTTCAAGAGTGACACCTGTCTCTTCAAAATGAACTAAATCGCTTGATTGGGTGTGTACCCACTGTTTTAAACCGTGCGCAGCTCCAAAGGGCCAATTTTGGTAAAAAAGGTGAAACTTTCCATTAAAATAGGAGAAACCATTAGGGTCATTTAGCAGCCCGGTTTTTGGCTCAATATGGTAGTGGGTATGCCAAGGGGATTCGGCTACCTTAGCCCTGATTGCTGCACGTTCTTCCTGGGTCCAGTCAGCATAGGGGCGGTAGCGTACCTCTGTTGGTAGATTCATAATTGTTTCCTCCGATATAGGTCGATCATCTGTCAAAAGATGTCACTTCTTTAACATAGTAAAGGTTTTCAAAAAAAAAATCAAGGTGTAACTCTGCAATAAAAATAAAAAGTATGTAAAGCGGTTGACATATTTTGTTGAGTGTGATAAATTAGGAAATGTAAAAAAGCGTTTTCAAAAATGAGATGCTAAAAAATTAAAAGGAGTTACGCTATGGATTATTCTAAAGTAGCTGCTGACGTCATTAAGGCGGTCGGTAAAGATAATCTTGTCGCTGGAGCTCACTGTGCAACTCGCCTTCGTCTGGTTTTGAAAGACGATAGCAAGGTTGATCAGGAAGCTCTTGATAACAATCCCGATGTTAAGGGAACTTTCAAAATGGATGGCCAATACCAAGTGATTATTGGTGCTGGTGATGTTAATCATGTTTATGCTGAACTGATTAAGCAAACGGGTCTGAAAGAAGTTTCAACAGAAGAAGTTAAGCAAATTGCTGCTCAAGGGTCCAAGACCAACCCAGTGATGGCATTTGTCAAGATGCTTTCTGAAATTTTCGTCCCAATTATCCCAGCTCTCGTCGCTGGTGGTTTGTTGATGGCGGTTAACAATATTTTCAAGTCTCCGGATTTGTTCGGACCCCAGTCACTTGTTGAACAGTTTCCGCAAATCTCTGGTGTTTCTCAGCTTTTGACAGTTTTGGCTGATGCGCCCTTCATCTACATGCCAGTTCTTATTGGTATTTCTACTGCCAAACGCTTTGGTGGTAACCAGTTCTTAGGTGCGGCTCTGGGCTTGATGATGAGTTCGCAAGAGCTCAATGAATTCGTAGCTAAAGCAGCAGATTTCTCTCTTGACTGGAACTTCTTTGGTTGGACGCTTCATGCGCAGCAGTACACATCGCAAGTTATTCCTGCCATTATTGCTGTATGGTTGATGTGTGTCGTTGAAAAATGGTTCCATAAGCATTTGCATTCAGCAGTTGACTTTACCTTCACGCCGCTTCTGACGATGATTATTACTGGTTTCTTGACATTTGCTGTTATTGGACCAGTCTTTGGTCAAGTATCTGATTGGGTAGCCAACGGCTTGGTTTGGCTGTATGATACGCTTGGTTTCCTTGGTATGGGCATTTTCGGTGCCTTCTATACCCCAATCGTAGTTACAGGTCTGCACCAATCCTTCCCCGCTTTTGAAACTATTCTTTTGAATTCTTGGAAAGATGGTCAAGGTTCAGGTGATTTCATCTTTGTTGTTGCCTCAATGGCCAATATGGCTCAAGCAGCGGCAGCCTTTGCAGTCTTTACTTTGACGAAAAACTCTAAAACAAAAGGTCTCTCAAGTTCCGCTGGTATTTCAGCCCTTCTTGGTATTACAGAACCTGCAGTCTTTGGGGTTAATCTGAAATACCGCTTCCCATTCTTCTGTGCTTTGGTGGGCTCAGCAGTCTCTGCAGCTGTTGCGGGGCTTCTTAGAGTCATTGCAGTATCACTTGGTTCGGCTGGTGTGCTCGGTCTTATCTCTATCTATCCTAAATCAATTCCATTCTATCTAATTTGTGAAGTTATCTCATTTGTCATTGCATTTGCGATTACTTATTACTATGGTAAAACAAAAGCGGCTAATGTTTTTGCAGCCGAAGCAGCCGTTGCAGCAGCTGAAGCTGATGTAGAAGAACACAACGAGGTTGCTGCTGCAGACAAACCAGCGGCAGAGGTAACTGAAGAAACCATTTATGCTCCGCTTGATGGTAAAACCGTTGATCTCTCTGGTGTCAATGATCCAGTATTCTCGTCGGGTGCTATGGGGAAAGGAATTGCTGTAAAACCTAGTGGAAATACAGTTGTTTCACCAGTTGATGGCTTAGTACAGATTGCCTTTGAAACTGGCCACGCTTATGGTCTAAAATCAGATAATGGCGCTGAAGTCTTAATTCATATTGGTATTGATACAGTCTCTATGGATGGTAAAGGTTTCGAGCAAAAAGTCAAGGCTAATCAAAAGGTTAAGAAAGGTGATGTTTTGGGAACATTCGATTCAGAAGCTATCGCTGAAGCTGGCCTTGATAATACTACAATGGTTATCGTCACGAATTCAGCTGACTATGCTGAAGTTACCCCTGTGGCTAATGGTGATGTCAAAGCTGGTGCTGACTTGATTGCTGTTAAATAAGATGGTTATCAAGATAGTCTATTGATAATAGATGAGGAGGTTGGGCTGATGTCTCAGCCTCTTTCTTGTTGGCAGCAACTCAATTATCATTGATTTATAGTCCCAATTTTTTTATAATGGGAAAGAAAAGAAGTTAAGTCATTTATTAATGAAACATAGGCTAAAAGCGTCGGGAAAAAGCAGTGCGGTTGTTAGAATTTTAGTTCTTACAGATGTAACTATTCTGGAGTGTAAGTATTTCTAAATGTTATTACACGCTCACCGCACTTCTCGTTTTCATCGCTGAATGGCTTAGTATTGTTTGGAGGAAGGGTATATGAAATTATACGGAAGTGTGGAAGCGGGCGGAACAAAGTTTGTCTGTGCAGTTGGTGATGAGAATTTTCAAATCGTCGAAAAGGTTCAGTTCCCTACAACGAAGCCTTATGAAACCATTGATAAAACGGTTGAATTTTTTAAAAAATTTGAGGACGATTTACAAGGCATCGCAATTGGATCATTTGGTCCAGTAGATATTGATGAGAATTCTAAGACCTATGGTTATATCACCAAGACGCCTAAACCCAATTGGTCTAATGTTGATTTAGTTGGTCTGATTTCTAAGGAGTTCAAAATTCCATTTTATTTCACAACAGATGTAAATTCGTCAGCTTATGGTGAGGCTCTGGTGCGTCCAGGTGTGGATAATCTGGTCTATTATACTATTGGGACAGGTATTGGTGCTGGCGCAATCCAAGGAGGAGAGTTTATCGGAGGTGCTGGTCACACTGAGGCTGGTCACGTCTATGTTGCCTTGCATCCAAGTGATGTTGCCAATGAATTTCACGGAACCTGTCCTTTCCACAATGGCTGCTTGGAAGGTCTGGCGGCAGGCCCTTCACTGGAAGCTCGTACCGGTACTCGCGGTGAGTTGATTGAACGGAATGCGGATGTTTGGGATATTCAGGCTTACTACATTGCCCAAGCTGCCGTGCAGGCAACCCTGCTTTATCGCCCAGATGTCATTGTATTTGGCGGCGGCGTGATGGCACAGGAGCACATGCTTAGACGCGTGCGTGAAAAATTTGCTGGCTTGTTAAATGACTATCTGCCGGTTCCTGATGTGTCTGACTATATTGTGACGCCAGCTGTTGCTGGCAATGGCTCAGCAACCCTTGGTAACTTTGCTCTAGCGAAAAGAGTGGCAGAACGCTAAATTAATGAGAGTAATCAACCAGCTCCTGAAGCTTGTCTTTGGGAGCTTTTCACTTAGGAGGAAAGTATGAATTTTAAAGAGCGGATTTCGCTTCAATTTACGAATCTGACAAAAACTGATAAAAGAATTATCAATATATTACTTAAGTCTCCGAATTATTTAATTGATAATAGTGTTCAAGAGGCAGCAGCTCTGATTGAAACCTCCCCTGCTGCTTTAGTTAGACTGGCTAAGAAGATTGGTTATAAGGGTCTGCCAGATTTTAAAATATCATTGGAGGAGTATTTTCAGGAAGGAGAAGCCAGTGAGGCTCATTCAGACAAAAGTTTAATCACTAATGTTGTTGATAATTACCGCCATAACTTAAATCTTGTTGAGAGTCAACTGGATGAAGAGCAATTAGAGCGTGTATCGCAACTGCTAATTTCATCGTCTAATATTAAAATTTTGGGAATCGGAAGTTCTGGTTTAAGTGCTGAGCAGATGGTTTACTTTTTACTCTATCAGGATAAATATGCAGAAAGTGTCACTAGCAAGACAAAAATGTACTACTTATCTCGTAATCTGAAAAAAGAAGATGTCTTGATTTTTTATACTGTATCAGGCAATAAAGACTATCAAGAGATTTTCAATGCAGCTCAGAAGGTCGGTTGTACGACAGTCATCATAACAATGGATGATAAAAGGGAATTGCGAGAACTGGCATCAGAGTTCATACTCTTACCTTCTAATCTGTCACTATTCCTTGGCGATTCACAGGAAATTTATCAACTCGATAATCGTTCCATATTTTTAATTTTTTCAGAAATTCTAGCGGCCTATATTAATAAAAATATGAAATAAATTTTATTTTTATAAAATAAATTGAAATATATTTTATAAATGATATAATGAGCATGTAATAAATCACATTTCAAAAGGAGATCGCCATGAACAGATTTATGGACATGCTTAGTGAAAAGGTATTGCCGATAGCAACGATTTTGGGCAATAATAAATATTTGCTGGTGCTGCGCGATGCTTTTATGTTATCGTTTCCTCTGACGATGTTTGGCTCTTTGATTGTTGTTTTTAATAATCTGCCATTTTGGCCGGATAATTTAAAGGTACAATTTGCAGATTTATTTGGCAACGGACAGAGCGCTACAATGTCTATTATGACCATTTTTGTCAGCTTGGGTATTGGTTATTATTTAGCCAAGGCTGAGGAGCTGGAAGAAGGACTTTATGCAGCTGTTGTTGCTCTGGCTTCATTTTTGATTTTAACACCGTTTTTCTTTGATGTTTTAGGGGATAATGGTAAGGTTGTAGCTAAAGCAACTGGTGCGCTTAGCCTTGATAGATTGGGAGCTAAAGGGATGTTTTTAGGTATCATAACATCCTTTGTTGCTGCTAAATTATTTGTCTATCTAACCAAGCGTGGTTTTACGATTAAAATGCCAGAAAGTGTTCCGCCAGCGGTTTCTAAATCATTCTCTGCTTTAATTCCTGCAATTGGAACCTTGATGGTTTTCTTGTTGGTCAATGCTTTGATGACATCGGTTTTCAATACTAATTTACACGATGTTATTTATAGTCTTATTCAACAACCGCTGACTGGTTTGGGAACGAGTCTGTTTGCAACAGTTGTCGCTGTATTCTTTGTACAATTTTTATGGTTTTTTGGTCTACATGGCCAAGTTATTGTCAATTCAGTATTTGAGCCCTTCTGGCAAACCAATATGCTGGATAATGCAAGGCTGACTCAAGAGGGAGCAGATGCCTTGGCGCAGCATGGGCATATTGTTACTAAAACGTTCATGGACACTTTTACCGTTGGTCTGGGAGGTTCCGGTTCAACTTTAATTGTGGTCGTTATGATGGCGTTCTTAATGAAGCAGAGGCAATATCGCGAAGTGGGTCGCTTTGCCTTGGCACCTGGTATCTTCAATGTGAACGAGCCGGTAATTTTCGGTTTGCCTATGGTCATGAATGCTAGTATCTTTATTCCTTGGCTGCTTGCACCGATTGCTTCAGTGATCGTAGCTTATCTTGGTTTTGCAAGTGGACTAGTGCCTCTAACAACTGGCGCTCAGGTTCCTTGGACAATGCCAATTTTCGTTTCAGGATTTTTGGCGACCAATTCCATTATGGGCTCCTTGCTACAATTGGTTCAAGTTATTGTTATTGCGATTATCTGGCTTCCGTTTCTGAAAATAGTTGACCGTCAATTGGACTGATAAAGGCTGGTTCGTGAGATGTTTAAGCCAAAGAAGCTTGGAATATTATTCCAGCTTCTTTCATTAGGAGGGAAGAAAATGACGAGATTAGAATTTCCAAAAACGTTTTGGTGGGGAGGAGCTACGAGTGGCCCACAGCTAGAAGGTCGTTTTAAAAAAACGCATCAGAATGTGATGGATTACTGGTATGATAAGGCACCGGAAGATTTCCATAATCATGTTGGCCCTGATGTGGCCTCCAATTTTTATCATGATTTTAAAGAAGATATTAAACTGATGAAAGCCAGCGGTCTTAATAGCATTAGAACATCTATTCAATGGTCACGTTTGATCGATGATTTAGAAAAAAATACAGTTAATGAAGCGGCAGCAGCTTTTTATAATGCAATTATTGATGAATTTTTAGCGAATGGTATTACCCCTTTTATCTGCCTTCACCATTTTGACCTACCAGTTGAGTTACTGCATCGGTATGGTGGCTGGGCGAATAAGCATGTTGTTGAGCTATTCGCTGGATTTGCAGAAAAATGTTTTGAACTTTTTGGTGATCGCGTAAAACACTGGTTTACTCATAATGAGCCTCTGGTAGTGGTCGAAGGAGCTTATCTGCATCAATTTCATTATCCTAAGCTTGATGATGGCAAAGCAGCAGTTCAAGTGGCTTACAATTTGCAATTAGCTAGCAGTATGGCTATCGAGAAATATCGCCAATTAGGATTAGATGGTCAAATTGGTATTATTTTAAATTTAACCCCAGTCTATCCAGCTAGTCAGGAAAGGGAAGATGCAGAGGCTGGGAATATTGCTGACTTATGGTACAACCGACTTTTTATGGATGCCAGCAGTAAAGGGGCTTTTCCGAAAGATTTGGTCACTTTATTAGATCAAGAAGGGGTTCTTTGGGAAAGTAGTCAAGAAGAATTAGAGCTTATTGCTGCCAATACGATTGATTTCTTAGGCATTAATTTTTATCATCCCAATCGCGTTCAGCGTCCGCGCTATTCGCCTAATAGTTTAGCCGTTGATTTTCGTCCGGATAAGTATTGGCAGGCTTATGATATGCCTATGGCACGAATGAACGTTGATAAAGGATGGGAGATTTATCCCAAGGCTGTTTATGATATCGCCAAGGACATTCAAAATAACTATGGCAATATCTCATGGTACATCAGTGAAAACGGTATGGGGGTGTCGCATGAAGAGCGTTTTCTTAATAGGGATGGTATGATCGAGGATGATTATCGTATTCAATTTATTCAGGAGCATTTATTTTGGTTGCACAAGGGAATTGTTGAGGGAAGCAACTGCCTAGGCTATCATTTGTGGACACCGATTGACTGTTGGAGCTGGGCAAATGCTTACCGCAATCGTTATGGATTAATTTCGAACAATATCCATACGCAGGTTAAAAGGCTAAAAAAATCTGGTTATTGGATGAAGACACTAGCTGAAAATGCCTATTTTGATATGTGACATGCTATAATGGAGGCAGAATGATTAGACAGGAAGTGGTATGATGGCAGAACCATTATTTTTACAATCAACCATGCACGATAAAATCTGGGGTGGGACACGCTTGCGAGATGAGTTTGGCTATGATATTCCTACGGAGACAACTGGGGAATACTGGGCGATTTCAGCTCATCCTAATGGTGTCTCGGTAGTAGAAAATGGTCCTTACACTGGTATGGGATTAGACCGTCTCTATCGGGAGCAGCCAGAGCTTTTTGGCAATCCATCCAGCCCAGTTTTTCCGCTTTTAACGAAGATTTTAGATGCCAACGACTGGCTCAGCGTCCAAGTGCACCCTGACGATGCCTATGCCAAGGAGCGCGAGGGTGAATTAGGTAAAACTGAGTGCTGGTATATTCTGGCTGCTGATGAGGGGGCAGAAATTATCTATGGGCACACCGCCCAGAGTCGCCAGGAATTAGCAGAGCAGATTGAGGCTGGAGAATGGGAACAACTCTTAACGAGAGTGCCTGTCAAGGCTGGTGATTTCTTTTATGTTCCAAGTGGCACGATGCATGCCATTGGTAAGGGAATTATGGTGTTGGAAACTCAGCAGTCCAGCGATACAACCTACCGGGTCTACGACTTTGACCGTCCTGATGCGTCAGGAAATTTGCGCCCTCTGCATATCCAGCAGTCCATTGATGTCATGACGATTGGCCAACCGCAAAATTCCCACCCTGCCACTTTAAAAACGGGTGACTTAACATCCACTTTGTTGGTAGCCAATGAATTCTTTACGGTCTATAAGTGGGATGTTGGTGGCCAGACTAATTTTGAGGCTGTTGCCCCTTACTATCTTGTCAGTGTCATTGATGGTCAAGGTCAGATTAAGATTGCTGATCAATCCTATCCATTGGGGAAAGGACAGCACTTTATTCTGCCTCACACAGTTCAAGAATGGGAAATGACAGGAAACCTGTCGCTGATTGTCAGTCATATAGCTCATTGAATAAAGTAAATCAAGGAGGAAAACTCCTTGGTTTTTTTATTTTTTGAAAGTGCATCAAGGTTCTGCATACTAGAGATTCATAAGCGCGGTCATATGAAAATAATTAAAAATATTACATTTTAGTTGCAATTATTTTTCTTTGTTTTATAATTAGAGTGGTTATGTTTGCTTTTGACAATAGACGTTTGAAAGTGTTTATAATCAACATAAAATATTTAGAGAGGGATGGATACATTCTATGAAACCTAAGCCTAGGAAATCTAAGTATTCTATTCAAAGGAAAGAATACTTTTCTATTCGTAAGTTTAAGTTTGGCGCAGCTTCGGCCTTGATCGGGGTCAGTTTGTTCGCTGCCGGTAGCGTTCTTGCTGAAGAGCAGCCCCAAACTCAGTTTACAGTCGTAGCTGTTCAGTCTTCGGAAGGGGCCGGTCAGTCGGTTAGTTCGGACCAGACAGTGACGCCAGCGCAGGATGCTGATTCTAGTAATAGCACTGGTGAAAGTCAGACGAGCCCATCAAGGGAGAATGGCAGCTCGGCAGAAACGTCACAAAATGCAGAACCAACTACCGATAAAGGTTCAACTGCTGATCACACATCAGCAAGTGAGGACTCACAATCAAACAGCCATATTAATGATTCGGCTAGAGTGGATGCTGCAGGGCAGAATGCCTATGTTTTTTATAAGGTCCGTTATGTTGAACAAGGAGCTGATGGTTCCGAATCAACAGTTGGTCAAACGCCAGCTAAATCCTTGGTGATTCCTGCTCATGATTTAGCTGATAAAATTGTGACTGAAACAGCCAACTTAAATCAACTGGGCTTATCAGGTTATGCTTTAGCTCCGAATCAAGCGGATACGCAAGCAGTTGCAGCCTTAGAACTTCAAAAGTCCAAGTATGTAACGTTCTATGTTCAAAAGACTGCTAATCAAGTGACAGCTGCAGCAAGTAATGGACAAACGTCTGTTCAGCATCAGGGCAGTCAAATGGATACTGAACAGCGTGGTGGTCAAGCCCAAGGCACCCTTGGTGTGACTATTGGTCGTGACTATCAATCGTTGAATGAAGCAAGCAGTATCCGTCCCATTGCTATCACAGCGACTCAATCTGGTCAGGCGATTAATCTTGTTCCTGCGGGAAGTGTTGATGAAGATGAGGAGGAAGCATCAGATAGTAAGGTAGCTCAGGCAGAATTATCCTTTAGTTACACTAAGGAAGGGACGGCTGAAGTTATTGATGGATTGCCTGCCGGCCTCTTCTATGATGCTGAAAATGGTACCTTAACAGGGTCAGTCCTCCAATCTGGTCAATATACGATTCAAGTTACTGTTCAGTCTGTTGATGGTGCGACAGTCAGCAAAACGATTGATCTGGATGTTAATGCGCTGCCTAAGAGTGATCAGGCTGTCTTTTCTGGTCGTAAAATTTCTGGTATTGCCGTTAATGGTGGAGTTAATGCGGTCTCAACCAAATTTAGTTATAGTGCAACTATCAATGGAAAAACAGTGACCAAGGATGGTTTACCAGATGGTCTAGTGTATGATTCATCTACTGGTAAAATTGAAGGGCAGGTTACTCAGGCCGGCAGCTATACTATTTTGTCGCAGGCTAGTGTTGAAGCAACAAACCCTGACGGTACCTATGTTGGTTCAGGTGCTGTAACTTATGTAACAGAAAGCCATTTATATGTAGCTGAACAAAATGGCCCTGGTCTGCCATCTATTTCGCTTACAGCTAACCCGATAAATGCATCAGCAGTGTCTGCTCAGCCAACCCAATCGGGCGGTTCTGTATTTAGGGCTGTAGCTGGTGAAAATCCTGTGGGTACCGTTCATCTGGGTGACAACGCGACACCATCCAACAATCACGATACCGCTATTGGTTACTATGCAGAAACCAATGTTGATTTGGATAATAAGGGTGGTGCAGTTGCTCTTGGTACTTATACAAAGGCCAATGGTGAAAATGCGATTGCTATTGGTAATACTGCCAATGCTAGCGCTAATTCAGCCATTGCTCTCGGTGGTAAGGCAAGCGGTGTTGGTGCAATAAATATTGGTTATACAGCCTCTGCTGATGCTCCTTCAAGCGTTAGCATAGGTTACTATGCCAATGCTCAATCGTCAAATAGTGTTGCGCTTGGTACCCAAGCTAAGTCGGAAGCTATTCTGGCTTCAGCAATTGGTCCTTCAGCGCAAGCTACTTACTATAATTCTGTTGCTCTTGGTGCAGGTTCTATAACAGATTCTGATGCAACAACAGAAGATAGCGCTACTATTAATAACATAACTTACTCAGGATTTGCAGGTCAGACGAAAGCTGCTGGAGATCAGGTTTCAGTTGGTTATAAGGACAAAGAACGTCAGATTAAAAATGTAGCTGCAGGTGCAATTTCCGAAACATCTACAGATGCTATTAATGGTTCTCAATTGTACCTTCTGACTAGAGATTATCATTGGATTGCTACATCTGGTACTGCTGGAACAGGTACACAAAATCAAGTAAATGATACCAATGTTGCTCCTGATGCTCAGCAGGTTCATGGTGGTGACACCATTACTTTCCGCGCAGGAAATGGCCTTAATATTGAGCAAAATGGTAATGTCTTCACCTATTCGATTAATACTCAGAAACCTAAGCTTGAAATTACTCCAGGTGAAAACGGCACTTACACGGTTAAATACACTGATGCCTTTGGACAAGAAGCTTCGGCGCAGTTTACCATTAATACTATTAAAGGTGAAAAAGGTGACAAGGGTGATACCGGAGCCGCAGGTCGCGATGGCCGTGACGGTGTAGATGGTAAAGATGGTAAAGCCGGCGCCGCAGGCTTCGTTGATGTCAAGGATAACAACAATGGTACTAAGACCATCACCACAGGAACTGATACCAACGGTGACGGTGTAGTCTCTGAAGACGAAAAGACTAGCGTAACTGTTTCTGATGGCGCTAAAGGTGAAAAAGGCGATAAGGGCGACAAAGGAGACACAGGTGCACAAGGTGTCAAAGGTGATAAAGGCGACACTGGAGCCGCAGGTCGCGATGGCCGTGACGGCGTAGACGGTAAAGATGGTAAAGCCGGCGCTGCTGGTTATATCAATGTTGTGGATAACCACGATGGCACTAAGACGATTACGACTGGTACCGATACCAACGGTGATGGTGTAGTTTCCGAAGATGAGAAAAACAGCGTGACGGTTTCCGACGGTGCTAAAGGAGATACCGGAGCTGCTGGCCGTGATGGCGTAGACGGCAAAGATGGTAAAGCTGGCGCCGCAGGCTTCGTCGATGTCAAGGATAATAACAATGGCACCAAGACCATCACCACAGGTACAGATACCAACGGCGACGGTGTAGTCTCTGAAGACGAAAAGACTAGCGTAACTGTCTCTGATGGTGCTCAAGGAGCCAAAGGCGATAAGGGAGATAAAGGTGACACCGGTGCTGCCGGTCGTGATGGCCGCGACGGCGTAGACGGCAAGGACGGTAAAGCTGGCGTCGCAGGCTTCGTCGATGTCAAGGATAACAACAATGGCACCAAGACCATTACTACAGGTACAGATACCAACGGTGATGGCATCGTTTCTGACGATGAGAAGAACAGTGTGACCGTTTCTGATGGCGCTCAAGGAGCTAAAGGCGATAAGGGCGATAAAGGTGACACCGGTGCTGCCGGTCGTGATGGCGTAGACGGCAAAGATGGTAAAGCTGGAGCCGCTGGTTACGTTAATGTCGTAGATAATAACAATGGCACCAAGACCATCACCACAGGAACTGATACCAACGGCGACGGCATCGTTTCCGAAGACGAAAAGAGCAGCGTGACCGTTTCTGACGGTGCCCAAGGAGCTAAAGGCGATAAAGGTGATAAAGGTGACACCGGCGCTGCAGGTCGTGACGGCGTAGACGGTAAAGCCGGTGCCGCAGGTTTCGTCGATATCAAGGATAACAACAATGGCACTAAGACCATCACCACAGGAACTGATACCAACGGCGATGGTGTAGTCTCTGACGACGAAAAGACTAGCGTAACTGTCTCTGATGGCGCTCAAGGAGCTAAAGGCGATAAGGGCGATACCGGAGCAGCTGGACGCGATGGCCGTGATGGTGTAGATGGTAAAGCTGGTGCCGCAGGCTTCGTCGATGTCAAGGATAACAACAATGGCACTAAGACCATCACTACAGGTACTGATACCAACGGCGATGGCATCGTTTCTGACGATGAGAAGAACAGTGTGACCGTTTCTGACGGCGCTCAAGGAGCTAAAGGCGACAAGGGAGATAAGGGTGATACAGGCGCAGCTGGCCGCGATGGTCGTGACGGAGTAGACGGCAAAGATGGTAAAGCTGGCGCCGCAGGTTACGTTAATGTCGTAGATAATAACAATGGCACCAAGACCATCACTACAGGTACAGATACCAACGGCGACGGCATCGTTTCCGAAGACGAAAAGAGCAGCGTAACTGTCTCTGATGGCGCCCAAGGCGCTAAAGGCGACAAGGGAGACACCGGAGCCAAAGGTGACAAGGGCGAAAAAGGTGACACCGGAGCCGCAGGCCGTGATGGTCGTGACGGCCAAAACGGTAAGTCAGCCACTGCCACAGCTAAAGACAACGGAAATGGTACGTATACGATTACACTCATTAATG
Source organism: Streptococcus sp. ELY_125 (assembly GCF_058314535.1). Classification (NCBI taxonomy): domain Bacteria; kingdom Bacillati; phylum Bacillota; class Bacilli; order Lactobacillales; family Streptococcaceae; genus Streptococcus; species Streptococcus sp. ELY_125. The sequence goes on from NZ_JBZFUM010000010.1 coordinate 47,065, forward strand.
GTGATGGGACAACGTCATCCGTAACTGTACGAGATGGTAAAGACGGAAAAGATGGTAAATCACCAACTGTAACGGTTAGCGATAATCACAACGGTAGCTACACTATTACAGTAACAAACGCAGATGGTTCAACATCAAGAGTAGTAGTTAGAGATGGAAAAGACGGTCGTGATGGTATTTGTGGCTGTCCACCGATAATTCCTGACCAACCGCTTTCTCCAATTCCTCCTCTCCCTCCAACCCTACCTAATGTGCCTATAGTCAATCCACCTAGTGGTTCGGGTAACTATGACCCTGATCTTCAACCCTCGCTTTCTAATGAAGGTGTGAAGAAAGGCATCATTGCTAATGAAAAGTCTGTACAGTCGGTGACGAGAAAACAGGATGTACAGTCAAATCGTTTGCCAGATACAGGTGATAAGGGCATAAGCCTTGCCACTCTTGCAGGTACAGCTCTTGTTCTTGTAGTTATGGTTGGGGTATTCGGGAAAAGACGGGATGAAGATATTTAACCTATATGATATGGAAGATTAACTATAGCTTAATTTAGTCTAATTAATAGTCCAACGTGACAAAAGCAACAGTGAATTTAGCTGTTGCTTTTTAGCTTGAAATGATTTTAAATGGCCTGTTTCTATGTTATGAGGAAATGATTATGCTACGGTTAGGTAAACGTCACGAAATGTAGCAGGCAATCCCATTAATGCTATAGCTCGGTATTAAATGATTTTATTATCGACAAATTAATATCATAAAGAGAGCTATTTATGGGACAAATATAGAAGTTATAACAGACTCTCAAACTATTTTGTCATTAGCGTAACAAATACTATTTTGGGCTAATTATTTAGATGAGTCAGATTGGTTGAATTCTTGTATCAGTATGGCTTTTATGATAAAATATGGTGTTAGTGACTATCGAAAGGAAAAGAGATGGCAAATATATTACGCAAGGTCATTGAGAATGACAAAGGCGAACTTCGAAAATTAGAAAAAATAGCTAAGAAGGTTGAATCTTATGCGGATGACATGGAAGCATTGTCAGATTCAGAACTTCAAGGCAAAACAGAAGAATTTAAAAAGCGTTATCAAGATGGGGAGAGTCTTGATCATTTACTACCAGAAGCTTTTGCGGTTGTACGTGAAGGAGCGAAGCGAGTTTTAGGACTTTACCCTTACCGTGTTCAAATCATGGGAGGCATTGTTCTGCATAATGGGGATGTCCCAGAGATGCGTACCGGTGAAGGTAAAACGTTAACAGCGACTATGCCTGTATACCTCAATGCTTTATCTGGTGAAGGTGTGCATGTTATCACCGTCAATGAGTATCTTTCCGCCCGCGATGCAACTGAAATGGGTGAACTCTATAGCTGGTTGGGTCTATCAGTGGGGATTAATCTATCTTCTAAGTCTCCAGCTGAAAAGCGAGAAGCCTATAACAGCGATATTACCTATTCTACCAACTCAGAGGTTGGTTTTGACTATCTCCGCGATAACATGGTTGTCCGCAAGGAAGACATGGTTCAGCGCCCGCTGAATTATGCCTTAGTCGATGAAGTTGACTCTGTTTTGATCGATGAAGCGCGGACCCCCTTGATTGTATCAGGTCCTGTAAGCTCTGAAACCAGTGCACTCTACACGCGGGCTGATAGGTTTGTTAAAACACTAGAATCTGTTGACTATGCTATCGACGTTCCGTCAAAAACAATTGGTCTGATGGATTCTGGAATTGATAAGGCAGAAGACTTCTTTAACTTGGATAATCTCTACGATATTGAAAATGTTGCTCTGACTCACTATATCGATAATGCATTGAGAGCCAACTATATTATGAATCTCAATATGGACTATGTGGTTAGCGATGGAGAAGTTTTGATTGTCGATCAATTTACTGGCCGGACAATGGAAGGCCGCCGCTTTTCAGATGGTCTTCACCAAGCGATTGAAGCTAAAGAAGGTGTGCCAATTCAGGATGAGTCTAAGACATCAGCATCTATCACTTACCAAAATATGTTCCGGATGTACCGCAAACTTTCAGGAATGACGGGTACTGGTAAAACAGAGGAGGAAGAATTCCGTGAAATATATAATATGCGCGTTATTCCGATTCCGACTAATCGCCCCGTGCAGCGGATTGACCACCCTGATTTACTTTATGCGACAACAGAAGCTAAGTTTAGGGCAGTTATTGAAGATATTAAAGAGCGCCATGAAAAAGGACAGCCTATTTTGGTTGGTACCGTAGCTGTTGAGACTTCTGATTTTATTTCTCAAAAACTACAGAAGGCTGGGATCCCGCATGAGGTTTTGAATGCTAAGAACCACGAAAAAGAGGCCCAGATTATTATGAATGCTGGGCAGCGTGGTGCTGTTACGATTGCAACTAACATGGCTGGTCGTGGTACAGATATCAAGCTCGGTAAAGGCGTTGTAGAGCTAGGAGGCCTTTGTGTTATCGGTACAGAACGCCATGAAAGTCGCCGGATTGATAACCAGCTGCGGGGGCGTTCTGGTCGGCAAGGAGATGAGGGTGAGTCTCAATTTTACCTCTCCTTTGAAGACGATCTGATGAAGCGTTTTGGATCTGAGCGTGTCAAGTTCTTCTTGGAGAGACTCTCGCCAGAAGATGAGGATGTCGTAATCAAATCGCGTATGCTAACGAGGCAGGTAGAATCAGCGCAAAAACGGGTTGAAGGAAACAACTACGATATCCGTAAACAAGTTCTTCAATATGATGATGTCATGCGGGAGCAGCGTGAAATTATTTATGCTGAACGCTCTGATGTCATTACGGCTGAACGTGATTTAGGTCCTGAAATCAAGGCTATGATTAAGCGGACGATTGACCGAACAGTCGATGGTCACAGCCGTGGTGATGTAGATGAAGCTTTGGAAGCGATTTTGAATTTCGCTCATACTAATCTTTTGCCTGAGGATTCCCTAAGCTTGGATGACTTGGATGAGTGGACTTATGAAGAAATGAAAGATGAGCTCTATGAGCGAGCTCTTGATGTTTATGATTCGCAAATTGCTAAACTGCCAGATCAAGAATCTGTTGTTGAATTCCAAAAGGTTCTTATTCTTCGAGTTGTTGATAGCAAGTGGACAGATCATATCGATGCATTAGATCAGCTTCGTAATTCAGTAGGATTGCGTGGCTATGCTCAAAATAATCCGATTGTTGAATACCAATCAGAAAGCTTCCGCATGTTCAATGACATGATAGGTGCTATTGAATTTGATGTGACGCGTTTGATGATGAAGGCACAAATTCATCAGCAAGAGCGCGAAAAGACTACTGCTCATGCTCATACAACAGGGGCGGCTAACATTGCAGCACAGCGTCCACATCAGCTTGTTGATGATGCAGATCTTGACTTGACCAATGTCAAGCGTAATGATCCGTGTCCATGTGGTTCAGGTAAAAAATTTAAAAATTGTCATGGGCGTCAGCGAGCGGTTTAGAACTAATGAAATATTCTGATAATAGATTGAAATAAGCCTAGAAAGTGATATAATGGAGAAGTTATATCACTTTTATTTTCTCTAAATCCTGGGGAAAGATTTTATCAGTATTGAGGGAGGTACAGTATGGCATTTATACCGGTAAGCGATAAGATTGATATCGAAGACGTTCGGCAGCTGTCCAAATTAAGAGGAGAGGCTTTAGCGCGCAAGGAGCAGCGAGACAGAGAGCTCGAAGCAATTATTAAAGGAGAAGATGATCGTCTTCTTTTGGTTATCGGGCCATGTTCGTCTGATAATGAAGAGGCTGTTCTTGACTATGCCCACCGCTTAGCTGATTTGCAGGAAAAAGTTAAAGATCGCGTCTTCATGGTCATGCGAGTCTATACAGCTAAGCCCCGTACTAATGGTGACGGCTATAAGGGTTTAGTTCACCAACCGGATGCACAGGGTCAGCCTAATCTTATCAATGGTATTAAGGCAGTCCGTAATCTCCACTACCGTGTGATTACGGAAACAGGTTTGACAACGGCTGATGAAATGCTGTATCCAGAAAATCTGTCCTTGGTTGATGATTTAGTATCTTATATTGCCATCGGAGCTCGCTCAGTAGAGGATCAGCAGCACCGCTTTGTAGCCTCAGGTATTGATGTCCCTACAGGTATGAAGAACCCAACCTCTGGCAATTTAAAGGTCATGTTTAATGGAATGTATGCAGCCCAATCCAAGCAGAACTTTCTTTACAATGGGCAGGAAGTTAATACATCCGGCAATCCTTTGGCTCACGCTATTTTGCGTGGGGCTCTCAATGAAACAGGGAAAAATATCCCTAATTATTACTATGACGATCTTTTGGATACTATAAATCAGTATGAAAAATTGGGTTTAGAAAATCCTTTCATTATCATTGATACCAACCATGATAATTCCGGAAAACAGTACATGGAACAGGTGCGGATTGTCCGCCAAACACTTATTAACCGAGATTGGAATGACAAGATCAATCAGTATGTTCGAGGTTTTATGATTGAGTCCTACTTGGAAGATGGTCGTCAAGATGTACCAGATGTGTATGGGAAATCAATTACAGATCCTTGCTTAGGCTGGAGTAAGACAGCTGAGCTGGTTCAAGAAATTTATGAAACGCTAGGAAAATAATATGGGAATTCATCAAAAAAGCCAAAAAATCAATGTAGCAGAAGTTAAGCAACTTTCAAAGTTAGAAGGTGGTGCTTTAGCTAGGAAGCAGGCGCGTGATCAAGAATTAGAAGCTATTATCAAAGGTGAAGATAATCGCACGCTTCTAGTCATTGGACCGTGTTCATCCGATAATGAAGAGGCTGTTCTGGAATATGCCCGTCGTCTATCAGCCCTACAGGAAGAAGTTAAGGACCGTGTTTTCATGGTCATGCGGGTTTATACAGCTAAGCCTCGTACTAATGGGGATGGCTATAAAGGTCTTATTCATCAGCCTGATACTTCAAAATTGCCGGATTTAATCAATGGTATTGCAGCCGTCCGCAATCTTCACTACCGTGTCATTACTGAAACGGGTCTGACAACTGCTGATGAGATGCTCTACCCATCTAATTTACCCTTAGTTGATGATCTGGTTTCTTATCATGCGATTGGAGCGCGTTCAGTTGAAGACCAGGAGCATCGCTTTGTAGCCTCAGGTATTGATGTGCCGACTGGTATGAAAAATCCAACATCTGGTAATCTTAATATAATGTTTAATGCCATCTATGCCGCTCAGAATGAACAGAATTTTATCTACCATGATGCTGAAGTTGACACTGACGGAAATCCGCTGGCGCACGCTATTTTGCGAGGAGCGACCAATGAGCACGGTGAAAATGAACCAAACTTCTATTATGATATTTTGGTCAAATCAATTGAACGATATGAGCAGATGGGCCTGTCTCATCCTTTCATCCTAATTGATACTAATCATGATAATTCTGGTAAAAATTATTTAGATCAGATCCGTATTGTGCGCCAAACCTTGATAAATCGTGATTGGAATGATAAGATTAACCAGTATGTCCGAGGCTTTATGATTGAATCTTACTTGGAAGATGGCCGTCAGGACAAGCCAGAGGTCTTCGGGAAATCCATAACGGACCCTTGTCTGGGGTGGGATAAGACGGAGAAACTTATCCGTGAAATCCATCAAACTCTGGGTAAGAATTCATTTGAAGAAATGCTAAATGACTAAAGGGAGGAGAGCTGGGCAACTCGGCTCTTTTTCTATAGGGGGATTAGAAAATGATTATCGGCCATGGGATTGATCTGCAGGAAATTTCTAAGGTTCAAGAAGCATACGAAAAAAATCCAGTTTTTGCCAAAAAAGTACTGACAGATTTAGAATTTGAGCGTTTCAGCGACTTGAGCGGACAGCGGCAAATGGAATATTTGGCTGGTCGTTGGTCTGCTAAAGAAGCTTTTGCAAAAGCGTGGGGAACCGGTATTGGTAAGTTACGTTTCCATGATATTGAGATTGCGACCAATGAAAAGGGGGCTCCTATTATCAGCAGTTCGGTTTTTTCAGGCCGCAGTTATGTTTCTATTTCACACAGTGGCAATTTTGTACAAGCTAGTGTAATTTTGGAGTCTTAATGCTTCTAGCAAGTGAGAGCTACAGTAAGATAAACATGGCTCTTAGAATTTTGTGAGAAACGCAGCAAATAGTCCGTTTCATGTTAGTAAGATTCAATTGTGCTAGGTGGATCAGGTTGGAGATGAGATGAACAGCCTTCATCACATGAGTCTGGGAGACCTTTGGAGGTTGGAAGTAAGATGAAGAATGTTCCTCACATTCGTTTAGGCTTTTCCGCTTTAGCCTTGCGGCAAAGGGAAAGCCAGCAGTGATTCATTGGTACTAAAGAACCAACTGTACAGGGGTAAGACCAAGCTGGCGTTGCTAACATTCTTGCTTCCAACCACTGCATCAAGAGTTTATTCTAAAATAAGAATACTGGACAAGTTTTTGCCCAGCCTCTGTCCGGCATCTGATTTTTGGGTGCCTTACCTGTTAGTCTTTCTTTCTCAGTGTTTTGATTTTGGCAATATCTGTTATAAATAAGTGAGGTTTTAATTAGCATGATTTCAAGTTTGCACCGGCCGACCTTGGCCAAGGTTGATTTGTCAGCCATTTCATCCAATATTGAGCAGGTTCAGCACCATATTCCCAAAGGGGTAATGACTTACGCAGTTGTTAAGGCTAATGCTTACGGTCATGGAGCTGTTGCTGTTGCCAGTCATATTCAGACTATGGTGGACGGTTTTTGTGTCTCTAATATTGATGAAGGAATCGAGTTACGTCAAGCAGGTGTCCGCAAGCCGATTTTGATTTTGGGTGTTGTTCTGCCAGATGAGGTAGCATTGGCACGAGATTACCGCTTGACGTTAACAGTAGCAAGTTTAGAATGGTTGCACTTAGCTCAAGATAAGAAAATCGATCTAAATGGCTTAACTGTACATATTAAGGTTGATTCTGGCATGGGGCGGATTGGTGTTCGTAGTCTAGCAGCTGCTAATCAACTGATTGCTGGTCTGCAAGAAGCTGGAAGCTATGTCCAAGGTGTTTTTACGCACTTCGCAACGGCCGATGAATATAAGGATAGTAAATTTCAAGAGCAACTCACTTTCTTTAAAGAAATACTAGCTGGACTGGCTTATTGCCCAGAAATTATCCATGCCAGTAATTCAGCTACGAGTCTCTGGCATGGAGAGGGAATTTTTACTGCTGTTCGCCTAGGTCTTATTATCTACGGCCTCAACCCCAGCGGGCAGGTTTTGGAATTGCCTTATGCTGTCAAGCCAGCATTGAGTCTGGAATCGGAATTGGTCCATGTCAAGCAAGTACCAGAGGGAAGTGATATTGGCTATGGAGCAACTTATACGGTTCGTCAGGAAGAGTGGATCGGTACTCTGCCACTTGGTTATGCGGATGGTTGGACGCGCGATATGCAAGATTTTAATGTCCTCATTGACGGTCAAAGCTGTCCGATTGTCGGCCGTGTTTCTATGGATCAGATTACAGTCAAATTACCCCAGGCTTATCCTTTAGGAACAAAGGTAACTCTGATTGGAAGCAACGGTGGTGCTACTATTACTGCAACGGATGTCGCTAAACAGCGGGGAACTATCAATTATGAAGTTCTCTGTTTGCTCAGTGACCGTATCCCACGCGAATATGAATAAAAGAATAAAACAGAGCCCTAGCTTGTGATAATCACTACAGGGTTCTTTTTGTTATAATAGGGATATGTTATTAAGTGAACCAATTGCAGCACTTAAGGGGTTTGGACCGAAGTCTGCAGAAAAATTTACAAAATTGGGTCTTTATACTATCGGTGATTTATTACTTTACTATCCTTTTCGCTATGAAGACTTTAAAAGCAAGTCTGTTTTTGAACTGGTAGACGGTGAAAAGGCGGTTATTACAGGGACAGTTGTGTCACCTGCTAATGTCCAATATTATGGTTTTAAGCGCAACCGTCTCTCTTTTAAGATTAAGCAGGGAGAAGTTGTTATTGCGATTAGTTTTTTCAACCAGCCTTATCTAGCAGACAAGATTATCTTGGGGCAAGAGGTAGCTGTTTTTGGCAAATGGGATGCGCTTAAGTCCTCTGTAACAGGTATGAAAGTTTTGGCACAGGTCGAAGATGATATGCAGCCCGTTTATCATCTAGCTCAAGGTGTTTCACAAACGGCTCTTATCAAGGCGATTAAGGCAGCTTTTGATAGTGGTGCTCTGACAGCCTTGCCAGAAAATTTACCGAGTATTTTGTTAGATAAATATCGACTTTTGGATCGTCAAAGTGCAGTGCGTGCCATGCATTTTCCCAAGGACTTAGCAGAGTATAAGCAGGCCTTGCGCCGAATTAAGTTTGAGGAGCTATTTTATTTCCAACTCAATTTGCAGATGTTAAAGTCGGAAAATAAGTCGGAAAGCAACGGTTTAGCTATTGTCTACGATGGCGAGAAGGTGGAAAAGCAGATTGCCAGCTTGCCTTTTGCCTTGACAGAAGCGCAAAAGCGTAGTCTGTCGGAGATTTTGCAGGATATGCGCTCGGGTGCCCACATGAATCGGCTCTTGCAGGGGGATGTCGGTTCAGGAAAGACAGTCATTGCCAGCCTAGCCATGTATGCTGCTTATACAGCTGGTTTGCAGTCAGCACTCATGGTTCCTACGGAAATTTTGGCTCAGCAGCATTTTGAAAGCCTAGTCACCCTTTTTCCCAGTCTAAATATTGCCTTGTTGACCTCAGGAATGAAACCAGCTGTAAAAAAAGCAGCTCTAACTGCAGTTGCCGATGGATCGGTTGATATGGTTGTTGGAACACATGCTTTGATTCAAGATAGTGTCACCTACCACAGATTGGGTCTGGTTATTACGGATGAGCAGCACCGTTTTGGTGTAAATCAACGCCGAATCTTCCGTGAGAAAGGGGATAATCCCGACGTTCTTATGATGACGGCGACTCCTATCCCTAGAACTCTAGCTATTACGGCTTTTGGTGAAATGGATGTGTCGGTTATCGACCAAATGCCAGAAGGACGTAAACCTATCATTACTCGCTGGGTCAAACATGAGCAGCTAGACACCGTTTTAAATTGGCTTAAGGGTGAATTGAATCAGGCAGCTCAGGCTTACGTTATTTCACCTTTAGTTGAAGAATCTGAGAGTATGGATTTGAAAAATGCAGTGGAACTGCACCAAGAATTAATAAACTTTTTCGATGATGATCTTAAAATTGCTCTTGTACACGGACGTATGAGGAATGACGAAAAAGAAGCAATTATGCAAGATTTTAAAGATGGACATTCTCAGATTTTGGTTTCAACGACAGTTATTGAGGTGGGCGTTAATGTCCCCAATGCTACAGTTATGATTATTATGGATGCTGATCGCTTTGGACTCAGTCAACTTCATCAGTTACGTGGACGTGTCGGTCGTGGACACAAGCAATCTTATTGTATATTGGTTGCTAATCCTAAAAATGATGTCGGTAAGCGCCGCATGTCGGCTATGTGTGAGACGACTGATGGTTTTGTTCTGGCTGAGGAAGACCTTAAGATGCGAGGTTCCGGGGAAATTTTTGGCACACGTCAATCTGGAATTCCTGAATTTCAGGTTGCCGATATTGTTGAGGATTATAATATCCTAGAAGAGGCGCGCAAAGTCGCCAGTCAGATTGTTCAAGATACTCATTGGCAGGAAGACCCACGTTGGCAGATCTTATTGCCCCATTTGAAAGAGACAGGGAACTTTGACTGATAGCAATTAATTTTAGCTACCAACACCGGATGAATTCACTTTCTAAAGTCCGGTTTGTTCCTTGGCGCTAATAGGTACAAGAAGAGGCTGGCGAAACTCGTCCAGTCTTCTTATTTTAAAATGAATTCTTACTCCTGCACAGTTCATTAGCTGATGAACCACTGCTGGCTGATTTTCGTTTTGCCACATGAGGTCTGAGGAGAGATCATTTCAGGTTTCCATCTTAAAATTAGGACGTGGAGAGAGCCAAAATTTTCAATTTTTAGGTTGATCCCACTTCCTTTTTTTATTCTCAACAAAAAAATATCAAAAAACGATAAAAATTATTGACAAACAGCTTTCTGTGTTGTAATATAAAAATATCGAAATACGATAATTATATTCCGAAAAAGAGAAATATTAGTCATAAGGAGAATCAACATGGAAACCATTTATACGAATCAAGATCTTATTGCTTTAGCTGGCTATGCCATCGCGCTTGGCATTGGCCTAGCCTTTATCTTGATGGAAGTCATTGTCAATGCTGTTCTCTTTCAGAGAGCAGGAGAATCTTGGTGGAAGGCGATCATCCCCTTTTATAATAGCTTTACCAAGCATAAAATCAGCTTTGGCGAAGAAAATAAGTGGTTCTGGTTCCTCCTCATTTTTGGGATATATGACCTCTACACGAATTTTTCTTATGTAAGAAGCTATGGCAAGAGCTTAGGTTTCTGCGTCTTTGCTGTGATTCTGCGGCCGATTGCTAGCCTCGTCATGCTTATACAAGGAGATCGCTACCAAGGTCCACGCCCGCATGTTTTGAGAAGTCTGTAGTTAAAGGAGAAAGATTATGACTAAACAAACTAAATTTATTAAAGCTATTTATTATTTTGTAAACTTGATGTTGGGATTTAACTACTTTGCCTTTGGTTTTCTGATTTTGACTGGTGTGATTGCTGTAGTAGTGCCGCCAGTTAGAGACTATGTCGGTGCGGCATTAGCAAGAGAAAATTTTCATACCTCTTTCTTAAGCATTAGCCTAGCCGCGATCGCTGTCCTCTTTAACTTTGTCTTAATCGTATTGGTTCTTAGGGGGATTAAGCAATTTTTGAGAAACCTTCTTAATGATCATATTTTTACTGAGCAAAATGTTACATTAGCCCGTCGTACGAGTCTCTACTTATTTTTGATGTCCTTTTATACAGGGGATTCAGGTATTATCAATTTCAGTATCAATGCTCACTATAATGATATTTCAATGTTTGACTTTAGTTATATCTTAGCTGCGCTTTTGGTCTGGGTGATTTCTGTTGTACTTGAAAGAGCTGTTGTTATCGCCAAAGAAAATGAATTTACGATATAGGAGGTCAGTCCATTGATTATTGTTAATTTAGATGTCGAGCTGGCCAGAAAAAAGATGAAATCGGGGGACTTGGCTGAGCGTATCGGCATTACACCTGCCAATCTCTCTATCCTTAAGACGGGGAAAGCCAAGGCTATCCGCTTTTCGACCCTAGAAGCCATTTGCCGAGAATTAGACTGTCAACCGGGAGATATCCTAGAGTATCGTCCAGATGATGAATAATTAAGAGGTTGAGACAAAAGGTCTCAGCCTTATTTATTTGGTCCATTTTATTTGCTAGGCGCAGAGGTTGGTTGGATATTCTTATCTTGGGGCGCTTTCCTATTTTTAGGCGCCCCCTTAAATAGTCCACTGGACTGTTTAACTCCCCCCAAGTGATAGCTCCAACAGTTTGGGGAACCGTTGGAGGTTATCTAATGTGATGAACTTGCTGTTCATCTCATTTCCAACCTCAAAAGGTCTAGTAGACCTTTTTAATTGAGAAATAAAGCCTGTAAAGCAAGTGTCAAAATGCTCCAGTGGAGTTTGGATAGCCTGCCACCTAAAAACAGGAAAGTGGCAGAGGACTGAGCCTTAAAATAAGAGAGCGAGGAAAATCAAAATCGTGATTTTATCACGATTTACTGATTGAGTCCCACTCTCTTTTACAGCAGAGATTTGAAATCGCTTACATATTTGTATATACTACATACTAGTAATCTTATAGTGAGGTAGGAACTAATGAAGCAGATAATCGGACAAACTGGTCTTGAAGGCTCTCGAATTGCTCTTGGCTGTATGCGAATGGCCGGGCTGGAAACTGCGGAAGCCGAGCATGTAATTGCCATGGCTTTTGAGAGCGGTATTAATTTTTTTGACCATGCGGATATCTACGGTGGCGGTCAATCAGAAGAGCGTTTTCGTGAGGCTCTAGCCAATCTAAATATCAAGCGGGAAGACATTATTTTACAGTCTAAGTGCGGGATTCGAAAAGGCTATTTTGATTTTTCGAAAGAGCATCTTTTAGCTTCTGTTGATGGGATTCTAAAGCGCTTGGGTACGGATTATTTAGATATTTTGGTGCTTCATCGGCCTGATGCTTTGGTTGAGCCAGAAGAGGTAGCAGAAGCTTTTGATCGTCTGCGCGAATCTGGCAAGGTTAAACATTTTGGTGTTAGCAATCACAATCGCTATCAGATGGAGCTCCTGCAGGCCTATCTCAAGGAGCCCTTGGCAGTCAATCAAATGCAGCTTTCTCCAGCACATACTCCTATGATTGATGCGGGACTCAATGTTAATATGGCCAACTCTGCTAGTATCGACCGTGATAATGGCACCATTGAATACTGCCGTCTTAATAAGGTCACCCTGCAAGCCTGGTCCCCTTTTCAGATTGATCTTGGTCGAGGATTGTTTATGGGGAATGCTGATTATAAAGAGCTGACGCAAACGATTGAGGCTTATGCCAGACAGTATCAGGTCTCCACAGAAGCGATTATCGTGGCTTGGATCCTGCGTCATCCTGCTAAGGTCCAAACGATTGTTGGTTCTATGAATCCTAAGCGTTTAGTGCGAATCACTCAGGCTGAAGAATTTCAGCTCACACGCTCCGAATGGTATGAAATTTATAGAAGTGCGGGTAATAGCTTGCCTTAAGAGTAATAGCAAAACACTTCTGTTGAAATCTAGTAAACTAGAAACAGAAGTGTTTTTGTTATAGTAGAAAAAGTGTACTCGTTAGAAACTAAATTAGCCTGTATCGAGATGAAGAAAGCAGGCAAGTCCAATAAGGCTATCATGGAGACTTTGGGAATTAAGAATGATAGTCAAATCTACACTTGGATGGGATGGCACGAGGACAAAGCACTGCACCGTCTTCATTAGTCTGTAGGGAAACAATATATTTAAGGGTAAAGGGCTGGAAACCGTTTGCTATAGAAAAAATCTGGAATCCGAGTAATCCAGATTTTATTTTGACTTTTTGGCCCAGCAAATGAAGGCTGTCGATGCTAGGATTGCTCCATAAAATAATAAGTGGGTTTTAGAGAGTTCTAGTTGGTAATCAAATTTAGTATCCTTTGACTTATCGTACGATGAGATGGTCAATTTCATAATTTCCTCCTATCCTTCAATATAATCTTTTAAAGCTTGCCCAGACAGACCGACGTTGAGGGCGATGAGCAATTTGAGCCGAGCTTTAGGAGCGTTGAGTTCTTTAACAAACATAACGCCAGACTCAGCCAGCCAGACTCCACCACCTTCATAAGCGTAAACGGGTTCAGCAATTCCGTTGAAACAGCGGGAAACAAGGACAACCGGAATGCCGTTGGTCATTAAGCTTTCTAGCTCATGGGCGGCTTCTGGGGGCAGATTGCCTGCCCCCAGTGCTTCGATAACTACCCCGTTAATTTTTTGAGGATCTAGCAAGCTGATAATACCGTCGCCCACTCCCATACCGGCATAGGCCTTGATAATAGGAACGGTACCTGTAATACTGTCTAAGTCAAAACGTACACGTGGTCCAGCTGTTTTGAAAAAGAGAATATCGTGCTTCATGATAATACCAAGCGGTCCGTGGGTAGGTGTATTAAATGTGGCAAGGTTGGTTGTGTGCGTTTTGGTTACATATTTAGCAGCGTGAATCTCATCATTCATGACAACCAGTACGCCTTTATCCGCTGCTTTGTCATGACTGGCTACACGAATAGCGGATAGGTAGTTATAAATACCATCGCTTCCTAATTCGTTGGATGAGCGCATAGCTCCAGTCAAAACGATAGGAAGGGCAGGAAGAGCCATGGTATCCAAGAAATAAGCTGTTTCTTCTAAAGTATCTGTTCCGTGTGTAATCACGACACCATCAAACTGGTTAGCGCATTCTCTGACTTTGTGATAGATAGCCAACATGTGGTAAGGAGTCATGTGAGGACTGGGGATATTTAAAAAATCGATAATGGTTAGATCCAGATTAGCTAAATCAAGACCAACATGGTTCATGGGATTATCGTCACTGGGATTGATTTGGCCAGTGTCATCAGCCTGCATGGAAATGGTACCGCCTGTATGGATAACAAGGATTTTTTTCATCTGTCTGAATTTTCTTTCCAAAATTGTGTTATAATTTATTCTAACATAAATCATATGAAAGGAGCCTGTGGTTTGGCGATTCGGGCGGTTTTTTTCGACATAGACGGTACACTCTTGAACGATCGTAAAAATGTGTCACGTTCGACACAAAAGGCAATTTCAGAGCTTAAAAATCAAGGGATTTTAGTCGGTGTGGCTACGGGTCGAGGACCTGCTTTTGTCGGTCCTTTTATGGAGAATCTTGGTCTGGATTTTGCGGTTACCTACAATGGTCAATACATTTTCACTCGTGATAAGATTATCTACCAAAATCAACTGCCTAAATCTACCGTCTACCGCCTGATCAAATATGCTCAAGAACGCCGTCGGGAGGTTTCTTTGGGGACCTCTCTGGGACTTTTGGGCTCCAATATTATCAATATGGGAACCAGCCGTTTCGGTCAGGTTGTTAGTCGTCTAGTTCCTAAGAAGCTGACTAAGCTAGTTGAGCGCAGCTTCAAGAATATTATTCGTCGAATCAAACCGCAGAATTTGGAGGCCCTCAAAACGATTATGAGGGAACCTGTTTATCAGGTTGTTATGGTTGCAACAGAAGGGGAAACGACAAAAATCCAAGAGCGATTTCCCCATATTAAAATTACCCGCTCCAGTCCTTATTCAGCCGATTTAATTTCTCAAGGACAGTCTAAGATCAAGGGGATTAAACGTTTAGGGCTGCAGCTGGGTTTTGATTTATCAGAGGTTATGACCTTTGGTGATTCGGAGAATGATATTGAGATGCTAGTGGGCTCTGGTATCGGTATTGCTATGGGAAATGCGACGGAGGCTGTGAAGCAGGTCGCTTATTATATCACGGATTCTAATAATCAAGATGGTATTGCCAAGGCCTTATCCCACTATGGTCTTATTCATTTAGATAGTGAAAATGACTTTCTGTCTTCTGATGAGAATTTCAATAAGGTACGTGATTTTCATCGACTTATGGATGGAGAAGTCAACAATACTCCCCGTGTTTATGAGCTGACTGAAGCAGGTCACCGCGCTGATTTTAAACTAGAAGAAATTGTCGAATTTGTCTATGCTGCCAGTCATAATCAGGAGGAATTTGAACAGGCAATTTCTAAACTTCATCAAGCGATTGATAAAGCGGCAAACAAGGTGCAAGCTAAGGATCATCCTGAAAGCCCTCTGATTGGGCAAGTTGATGCTTTAGTAGATCTGCTGTATCTGACTTATGGTTCTTTCGTCCTTATGGGAGTGGATCCGAATGCTATTTTTGATATTGTCCACGGTGCTAATATGGGAAAGACTTTTCCAGATGGTAAAGCACATTTTGATCCTGTGACGCACAAGGTCTTGAAGCCCTCTGATTGGGAAGAACGCTTTGCACCTGAACCTGCTATTAAACAAGAAATTGATCGGCAACTGCAAAAAGCTCTCAATCGCCAGAATAACCGTGAATCTAGGGGAGACTGAGATTTCCATTATTAAGGAGTTAGAAAAGCTTTCCCCATTTTTATTTTAATTCTGGTCAAACTGTGAACAAAAATTCAACTCAGTATCCATGCAAAAATTCGGCATTCAAAAACACTCCTAAGTAAGATAGCTTATCAAACCTAAGGAGTGTTATTTGCTTTTTGAGTAATGGACTAAAGTGTTTTTTGTTCATCACGGACAACTAGGATATCAACCTTAGCATGGCGCATGATATACTCTGAAGACGAACCGATCAGTAAGCGTTCAAAGCTATTTAGTCCTGTTGCTCCCAGAAGAATCAAGTCCGCTTTTTCTTGTTCAGGGATATCAACGGCTAACAGGCGTTTAGGATTCCCGAATTCGACGACCTTGCGAACATCTTTTACTCCAGCTTCTTTGGCAGTTTGGGTGTAGCTATCTAGCAATGTATCCGCCTCTTTTTCAAGGTTTTCATAAGTGAAGGTATCAACGGCTGCGACATTTTGAATGGCGCGTGTGTCAATAACGTGTGCTAGAATTAATTCAGCTCCGTTTCGTTTGGCAACAGCTATACCTTTTTTGAAGGCTAATTCAGCCTGTTTAGAACCATCAACGGCAACGAGGATATGTTTATATGCTTGAATCATAAGTTTGACCTCCAGTGTTCTTACTTCTGCGCCCTTATTATACTCTTTTTTCATACTTTATGAAAGCGATTACTGGAATTTTCCGAAATTTTTTATATACCTTACCTAATCTTCTCCCGAAGCTAAAAAGATTAAGGTATTACAATCAGTATAAAAACCTAGATGTGGAAGCTAAGAGAAGTAGGGGGTAGACAGCATTGGCCTTTTTGTTCTGGTAGGAGTTAAGGTTTTTACCGTATTTATTTCAATTTTTTGACAATTTAAGCTATAATAGAGCAACAGAGGTTACAAGTATGAAACAGTATGATAAGTCGGTCAAGTTAGAACATGTGGCCTACGATATTCGTGGACCCGTCTTAGATGAGGCTAATCGCATGATAGCCAATGGCGAAAAAATTCTTAGGCTCAATACAGGAAATCCAGCAGCTTTTGGTTTTACTGCTCCTGACGAAGTCATTCAGGATCTGATTGCCAATGTTCGTAACAGTGAGGGTTATTCTGATTCCAAGGGGATTTTTTCAGCTCGTAAGGCTATCATGCAGTACTGCCAGACTAAGGGATTCCCATCAGTTACCATTGATGATATTTACATCGGCAATGGGGTGTCGGAACTTATCTCTATGTCTCTACAAGCGCTTCTTGATGAAGGAGATGAGGTGCTAGTACCTATGCCTGATTACCCTCTGTGGACTGCTTGTGTCAGTTTGGCAGGTGGGAAAGCCGTCCATTATATATGTGATGAGCAGGCTAGCTGGTATCCTGATATTAATGACATCAAATCAAAAATTAGCTCTAACACAAAGGCCATCGTCGTTATCAATCCAAATAATCCGACGGGAGCTCTCTATCCCAAGGATATCTTAGAAGAACTTGTTGATATTGCGCGGCAAAACGATTTGATCATTTTTGCGGATGAAATATACGACCGTTTAGTTATGGATGGGGCTCGGCACACGGCCATCGCCAGTCTGGCGCCGGATGTGTTCTGTGTGTCCATGAATGGCCTTTCCAAATCCCACCGTATCTGTGGTTTTCGTGTTGGTTGGATGGTGCTGTCAGGCCCCAAGGAGCCTGTTAAGGGGTATATTGAAGGCCTCAATATGCTGGCTAATATGAGACTTTGCTCTAATGTCTTGGCTCAGCATGTCGTTCAGACCTCTTTGGGAGGTTACCAATCAGGTGATGAACTGCTGGTACCAGGTGGTCGTATTTACGAGCAGCGAGAGTTCATTACTAGGGCTATCAACGATATTCCCGGCCTGTCAGCAGTCAAACCCCAAGCAGGTCTCTATATTTTTCCTAAAATTGACCAAAGTATGTACCGGATTGATGATGATGAAGAATTTGTTCTGCAATTGTTGAAACAAGAGAAGGTTATGCTGGTTCCTGGTAAAGGCTTTAACTGGAATAAACCCGATCATTTCCGAATTGTCTATTTACCAAGAGTTGAAGAATTGTCAGAGGTACAAGAAAAAATTACCCGTGTTTTAGCGCAGTACAAACGTTAGTGACTTTGAAAAGTGGAGTTGGATCCAAGATCTGGCTCTATTTTTTAGGTATTAGAAGGGAGATTTTTAGCATCAATGAGGGATTTTATAGATAGAATCCGAACATTATAGGAGAAGCAGATTGAAATTGCTTATAATTTTGGAATAATAAGCAATATTCTGATAATTGTTTGCAATTTACTAGGGCCTCTGATATAATGGGGGAAATGAACGAATAAAAGAAGGAAAAATGATGCTATGAGCTTATTAGAAAAAACTAGGAAAATCACTTCCATTTTGCAACGCTCAGTTGATAGTTTGCAGGAGGATCTGCCTTACAATATTATGGCCATGCAGTTAGCAGATATTATTGACTGTAACGCCTGTATTGTTGATGGTGGCGGAACCCTTTTAGGGTACGCCATTAAGTATAAGACTAATACAGACCGTGTTGAAGAAATCTTTGATGCTAAACAGTTTCCAGATGATTACCTGCGTGGGATTAGTCGAGTTTATGACACGGAAGCTAATATTCCAGTTAGCAGTGAGTTAACAATCTTTCCAGTTGAATCAAGGGATATTTATCCTAATGGACTGACAACGCTAGCGCCGATTTACGGCGGAGGCATGCGTCTAGGTTCTTTGATTATCTGGCGGAATGACAATGAGTTTACTGAGGATGATTTGGTCCTAGTTGAAATCGCGGCAACCGTTGTTGGGATTCAATTGCTCAATCTGCAAACAGAGAATCTAGAGGAAACCATTCGTAAGCAGACAGCGGTGAATATGGCGATTAATACGCTATCTTATTCGGAGATGAAGGCTGTCGCGGCTATTCTCAATGAACTAGGTGGTGTTGAGGGCCGCTTGACTGCTTCGGTTATTGCCGATCGTATCGGGATTACTCGTTCGGTTATTGTCAATGCTTTACGGAAATTGGAAAGTGCTGGAATTATTGAAAGCCGTTCCTTGGGGATGAAGGGAACATATCTTAAAGTTATCAACGAAGGTATCTTTGACAAAATTAAAGAATTTGAATAAGCTAAAGGGGCTGGGGCAAAGGTGTCCCGCTCCCTTTTTATATAATCATATAACGATATAGCTAAACTGGGATTTAGAAAGTAGGAGTGAAAATGACTAAAGCACTGATTTCAATTGATTATACATATGATTTTGTGGCGGATGATGGCAAACTGACAGCAGGTCAGCCTGCTCAGGCTATTGAAACAGCCATTGCTGCCAAAACTCAGGCTGCCTATGAGGCTGGTGATTATATTTTCTTTGCCATTGACGGCCATGATGAGGGAGATACTTTTCATCCCGAAACCAAACTTTTTCCACCCCACAATATCAAGGGGACCGGCGGACGCAAGCTCTATGGTCAGCTGGCTGAAGTTTATGAAGCTATCAAAGATGACAGTCGGGTTTTCTGGCTGGATAAGCGCCACTATTCGGCTTTTACGGGAACCGATCTGGATATCCGCCTGCGTGAGCGTCGGGTGACAAAGATTGTTTTGACGGGTGTTTTGACGGATATCTGCGTCCTTCATACAGCTATTGATGCTTATAATCTGGGTTATGATATTGAGATTCCTGCTTCCTGCGTGGCAAGCCTGACTCAAGAAAATCATCAATTTGCCCTTGATCATTTCAAGAATGTCTTAGGGGCGACTGTTACAGAATGACAGATTAGAGATCGAATCGCTATTTAAGTGATCACTAGGGGTACAATTTTCAGTAAGCTTTACCCTACTGAGTGCTATAATTTTAGACTTTGGGCAATACTTCCCTTCTTTAGTAAACACAAAAATAACCAACTGGATCTCAGATGGAAAAATTCCTGATGTCTAGTTGGTCGTTTGAGTATGTGTCTGACTTAACTTAATGACATTGGATTTATACGCAATCTTCAGAGATTCCCATACTTTATGGGTGAAGACAAAGCCATTATAGTTGTTTGTCCAAGCCTCTCTTTTAGATGAAACTGTCTTCTTGAATCTTATAAAAGGAGTGGCGGGAAAAGATAAGGAGGGCTGCAAGGAATATCAGCCAGATAGTTATTAAGATAGGGTTAATCGCTGAGGCAGGGAATGAGACTAAGGGACTTTTGAGCAGAATAGTGGTTGCTATTAGAAGGAACAGTAGGGCCAGTAAGGAAAGTTTGTTGCTTACCCTTATCACAGATTCTCTATCTTCTCGAATATTTATAGTCAGTACTGGACTGGTAAATCCTAAGATATCTTTGACATAGCCAGTGTGTTCGCCAGCCGATACAGAGCATTCCCTTGGCTTAATGATTGTCAGCCGGCCAAGATTTTTATTGTCAAGTATGAGAAAGAGTGGGCTTCGGTCGTTGAAAAGACTGATGTTTCGATGGATAGATAGCCTTGCCATAATGTTACCTCCATTATTTATGATTATTTTTGATAAAATCCTCGGACAACTAGAATCATATCTGCAATGTCTTGGGGGGCTTCTTGAGCACCCGTTAGCATCCAATGAGCATAGATACTCTCAATGCTGGCAACATAAGTTGTCAGCCTATAATCTTTGGGCAGGGGTAGATCTGGGTTGACCACATCATAAAAGAGGGAGGAGTCGCTTTCAACCAGCTCAGTGATGAACTGGCGTGTTTTCTGAGAAAAATTTACCGGTGCTATGTCAATGATGAGTTTAATAAATTCTTGCTGGCTTTGCAGGTAATTGAGGCTGTGAATGAGTTTTTCTTCTATACTGGCAGGATCATCATGCAATTCTTTTAGGAGGTGGTCAGTTATCTCATGCATAAGCTTTTCAATCAAGTCATATTTATCTTGATAATGAAGGTAAAAAGTGCTGCGGTTGATGTGGGCTTTCTCAGTGATTTGACGGATAGTAATATCTCCAAATGCTTTCTTTTCTAGCAGCAGCTCGGTAATAGCTGCTTTTATTTTGGCCCTACTTTGTGTGTGACGTTTTTGAGTCATAGGATATCCTCTCTTTAAATAGACAAAGGTCTATATAATGCTGCTTGTTTTTCACTTTAGTCTATTATATACTAAAGGAAAGGTTAAAGCAACAACTGTCTAAATAAGGAGGTGGTTAGATGAGTTATGTTGAAATGAAACATTCTTATAAGCGTTATCAGATGGGAGAAAGAGAAGTCGTCGCCAATAACGATATCAGTTTTGAGATTAATAAAGGAGAGTTGGTTATTGTCTTAGGAGCTTCTGGCGCTGGTAAATCAACGATTCTTAATATTCTTGGCGGCATGGATACGAATGATGGAGGAGAAGTTTGGATTGATGGTAACAATATCGCAACTTACAGTCCAAAAGAGTTAACGACTTATCGCCGAAATGATGTTGGTTTTATCTTTCAATTTTATAACTTGGTTCCCAATCTGACTGCTAAAGAAAATGTAGAACTGGCTTCAGAGATAGTATCTGATGCCAAAGATGCTGCCGCAACCCTAGAGGGAGTTGGACTTGGAAGTCGATTAGATCATTTTCCTGCCCAGCTGTCTGGTGGCGAGCAACAGCGGGTATCTATTGCCCGTGCCTTGGCTAAAAATCCTAAGTTACTTCTATGTGACGAACCTACAGGAGCTCTGGACTATCAAACAGGTAAGCAGATCCTAAAACTCTTGCAGAATATGTCTCGTCAAAGAGGGGCCACTGTTATAATTGTCACGCATAACTCGTCCTTGGCGCCGATTGCTGACAGAGTGATCTATCTGCATGATGCCAAGGTTAGTAAGATTACCTGCAATGATCAGCCTTTAGATATTGATAATCTGGAGTATTAAGGGGTGATTTTATGAGAAAAAAGATTTACTGGGAAACGATCTGGAAGGCCTTGTTGGGATCAAAAGGCCGCTTTCTTTCCATTATGCTTTTGATGTTTTTGGGATCGTTTACCTTTATCGGTTTAAAAGCAACAAGACCCAATATGCACGGGCGAGCTGATGCGTATCTGCAGGCCCATCGAACAGCAGATTTATTTGTAACAGCCAGTCATGGTTTTAGTCAGGCTGATCAGGAAGAGTTAGAGCATGTTGATGGTGCTAAGGTAGAGTTTGGGAAAGTAACAGATGTGACGATTGAGGATACCGACAATGCTGTGAGGGTATTTTCCAATAGTCAGTCAATCTCAACCTACCAATTAGAATCAGGTAACTTGCCCAAGAAAAAGAATGAGATTGCTTTGACTTCTCCTTTGAGAAAGAAGTATAAATTGGGTGATACATTATCTTTTCAGCTTTCTGAGAAGTCTAATTTGGTAGAAAAAGATTTCAAAATAGTCGGTTTCATCAAGTCATCTGAAATTTGGTCTAACTTAAATTTAGGATCATCGACAGCAGGAGATGGTAATCTGACAAGTTATGGTGTTGTGAATTCCTCAGCCTTTGCGAATAGCACCAATACTTTGGCTAGAATTCGCTATGACCGACTGAAAAAGCTTAATCCTTTTTCTAATGGTTACACTAAAAAAGTGAATAGTTATCAAGACGCGTTAGATACAGTGTTAGAGGATAATGGCCAAAAGCGTCTGGCAGACTTGAAAAAGGCACCGCAGAAAAAAGTTGACCAAAGTAAAATAGCCTTGGCTGACGCAAAAAAGAAGCTGCAAGAAAGTACAGCTGCTCTAGCATCAGCACCTCCTTATCAGCAAGAGTTGGCTCAGCAGTCTATTAGTCAAGCGCGCCAATCAATCGCTCAAAAGGAGCAGCAGATTCAAAAAGCTCAGGCTCAAATTGATGCCATGCCAAAACCAATCTATAATACTTATACACGTTCGACCATGCTGGGCGGAGAAGGTTATACGGTCTATTCTGCCAATGCAGATAGTATGGGCAATCTTGGCAATATTTTTCCCATTGTGCTCTATGGTGTTGCTGCCTTAGTTACTTTTACGACGATGACTCGGTTTGTTGATGAGGAGAGAACCAACTCAGGTTTACTGATAGCCTTAGGTTATACGAAACAGGATGTTATCCGGATATTTCTTATTTATGGTTTTGTAGCTAGTATGCTAGGCAGTCTCTTAGGCATTATCGGAGGACATTATCTGCTTTCGCGTATTGTTCTGCAGATTTTTACAGGGAATATGGTCTTGGGCGCTCCCCACTTATCTTTTTATTGGTCCTATACCTTAATCGCTGTTTTGTTAGGCTTGGCAAGTGCTGTTTTACCAGCTTATCTTATTGCCAGTAAAGAGCTGAATGAAAAACCAGCTCAGTTGCTGCTGCCTAAGCCGCCTGTGCGGGGTTCGAAGATCTTATTAGAGCGGATAGGATTTATGTGGCGGCATTTGAGTTTTACTCATAAAGTGACAGTTCGTAATATTTTTCGCTATAAGCAGCGGATGCTGATGACGATTTTAGGGGTGGCAGGTTCGGTTGCGCTTCTTTTTGCAGGCTTAGGAATTCAGTCTTCTTTAGGAAAGGTGATTAGGGAACAATTTACGCAGTTGACGCCTTATCATCTGGTAGCTATGAAAAAGGAGGGGGTTGAAAGCGATGATAGCTTAACAAACTTTTTAAGATCAAAAGACGTTGAGCGTTATCAGAGTATTTACTATACACACTTGACTGAGGAGGTTCCTCAGTTAAAAGACAGGCAGAGTATTGCTGTTATGGCAACGGATGGGAACAACTTTGATGACTTTGTTCGTTTAAAGGATGCTCGTACTAATCAAGCCTTGAAATTACCTAAGCATGGTGTTATTATCTCTGAAAAATTAGCCCGCTTTTATAAGGTCGATGAGGGTAAAAGCTTTTATCTTAAGGATAGTGATGGTAAGAAGCGCCGTATTAAGGTTGCTGCTATTGCCAAGATGAATGTCGGCCATTATTTGTTTATGACTCGGTCAACTTATCGAGATATTTTTGATCAACATCCCGATGATAACGCTTATTTTATCAATTTAAAAGATGATTCCTCTTCCCATATTAAGAATATATCAACGAAATTACTGGCTATGAATGAGGTTGCATCGGTGACTCAAAATACATCTCGAATGAAGATGATTAAAACAATTGTTACCTCTTTGAATGCAGCCATGCTTGTTCTCGTTGTTAATACAGTTCTTTTGGCCCTTGTTATTCTTTATAACTTGACTAATGTCAATATTGTTGAACGTATTAGAGAATTATCCACGGTAAAGGTTCTTGGTTTTTACAATAGTGAGGTTACCTTGTATATTTATCGCGAAACGATGGTGCTTTCCATGGTAGGAATTGCTTTAGGATTCTTAGCAGGTCATTATTTGCATCAAGTTATCATGGAGATGATTGGTTCTGACAATGTATTATTTGGGACAAACGTTGGTATTCAGGTCTATGTGATCCCAATCGTTTTTATCTGTTTTATTCTTGTGGGATTAGGGGTATTTGTTCACTATCGGCTCAAATATCTTGATATGCTGGAAGCTTTACAGGCAGCAGAGTGATAGGCCAGCAGAAGTGTTGGTGATATCATCCTCTCTGCAGGTTAAAAGAGGTTGGGAACGTTCCCAACCTCTTTATGATGTGCAAGATTCATTTACAAGAAGAAAGCTAGTATATGCAAGACCCAGAGATGGGCAGGGTAAAAGATGTAGAAAAACCATCTGTGGATAGGCTTAGTGCTGCCTTTTTGCCCGTTATAGAAAAATAGGAAGGGAAGGAAGAGGAAGCTCATAGCATCGCTGTTGTAACAAAACATCTCAAACCAAACGCCCAGACTTGGATAATGACTGATATTAAGGTCTGGCCCCATTATGATAAAGAGCAAGACGCTCCATAATCCAAAGACGAGCAGCTGCCTTTTAGGACTGCCGTAGAATCCCCAAAAAATCAGCATAAGAAAGAGAATTGGGACACCGCCTTCCAGTGTCAGGCTGAGGTGCTGGCCAAGAGGCAGACCGATAAGCGATAGGAAAAGTCCCATGATGAAAATCACTGTTCCCAAGATAAAATTAAGGATGCGCTGATTGGTGGAGTCTTTAGCTTTTTGCCAAAAATAGATCATGCTGTAACCTAAAGCGAGGGTTAAAAAAATATTATCTACACCCGTGGTGCTAGTTAAAAAATCTTAAGTTATAGGTAAAGATTGCCTGCTCTAACCATAGTTCTAGACCTTTTAAGCTTCTCACCAATGGTCTTTCGATATCAAACTCAGAACATAAAACTGAA